>JAFTRB010000139.1 GCA_017462445.1 Clostridia bacterium | reverse complement strand
GACGAAGGAGAGATAGTAGATTATCTCTCCGCCGATGCCGCCCACGCTTCCCGATACCGACAGCAATACAATAAAAGCACGGCAGGCAAGGGTATATAATTTAACAGCATAATTCATAAATCTATCCTATATACTAAACAAAAAGCTAGAACGTCAAGATAAAAGTTATATTTTCCGCAGGCTTTTTGTTGGTTCATCATTGATTTTTTATATAATTTGCGCCATTTTTCAAAGGGAACATACTACACAATTCCGTTTTGGCAGCCATCACTCCGGCACAAGGGAATAGCGGAGCTTTCCGCGAAGAATATCCGCCTCCTCCAGCCGAACTCTTACCGTCTCGCCAAGGCGATAAACCCGTCCGCCATCACGCAGGGTTATATTCCTTTCGTCGAATATGAAGTAGCCGGGCATCTCGGAAAGAGGGATAAGCCCCTCACAGGTATTCTCCGGTTCAACAAACATACCGAAGGAGGTAACAGATGTTATCATAGCATCCATCTCCTCGCCAACCCTATCCGCCATATAGATGACCTTATACAGGTCCTCAATTCGCCTTTCAGCTCCAAGCGCTCTCAGCTCGCATTCGGTTGCCGCCCTTGCGGCGCGCCTTGCATAGGAGGCATATGCCGCCGGAGCCTTCCCCTCAAGCAATACCCGATGAATAATTCGGTGAGTTGCAAGATCGGACAGTCTCCTTATGGGAGATGTGAAATGGCAATAGCATTCAAGCCCAAGGCCGAAGTGGGATGAGCGAGCCTCTGAATACTCTGCCTTAGCCATAGAGCGAAGGAGTGTATAGGAGACGGGATACAGCACACCCTTCTCCTCCGCCTCGGCAAGAATCGCACCAAGTCTGCTTGCGTTTAGTCCCTCCTCGCCAAGGCCGCGGACATCAAGCCCGAGGTTGTAGAGATAGGTTATCAGCGCGGATAGCTTATCTGCCGACGGAGCATCGTGGACGCGGTACACACAGGGAATTCCCTTCTTATTTAGAAGAGTGGCAACCCCCTCATTGGCGGCAAGCATAAACTGCTCTATCATTTTCTCCGCCTCGCCGCGCACACGCTTGTGAATCTCGATAGGATGCCCCTCTCCGTTCAGGACAATTTCCGCCTCGGGAAGCTCCAGCTCCAAAGCGCCCCTTGCCAAGGATTTTTTCTTTAATACCAAATACAGCTCGCGCATTGTTTTAAGAGCATAGGAAACCGGCTTATATTTTTCCTTGACAGAAGCATCAGCGCCTCCGCCAAAGAGCTGATTTACCTCGGAATAAACACCTCGAACACGGCTCTCTATAATCGACCGAACAACCTCACAGCCCTCAATATCACCCGTTCTGCCGATATCGACAATTGCGGTCAGCGTATGCTTCGGCTCACCCGCGTTCAGCGAGCATGCGCCGTTTGAAATCGAAGGGGGTAGCATAGGCACGACCTTGTCGGTAAAATAGACGCTGGTACCCCTCTGCATAGCGGCTCTGTCAAGGGCTGTTTTTTCGGCTACATAGCTGCTGACATCGGCTATATGGACATATAAACGCCAACCCGTACCTCGTTTTTTGATACCAACCGCATCATCGAGGTCCTTTGCGCCCTCGCCATCAATGGTCAGAACACTCTGTCCTCTAAAGTCTACCCTGCCCTCGGCGCTGACCTCTCTTTTTGCCACTCTCGCCGCCTCGGCAAGCTCGGCATCTGTGAATTCAGTGGGTATTCCGCTTTCAAGAAGAATGGCATCATAATTAGCCTCGCGGGAGCAGGCCTTGCCAAGGTTGGCAACAATTTCGCCCTCCGGCGCCGTCGCATAGCCCGAGCGAAGAAGCTTTACAGCAACCTTATCCCCCTCCTCGGCATCAATACCGTCTACAATTACAGGGCGAACGGTGATTCTTGGATCATCCGCCACTACATACCAATATTCCGCCATCCTCCGCCTTCCGCGCTTAAAGGACGGCTCATAGCACAGCGTACCAATGATCATTCTTTGATTGACATCAAGAATTTTTGTAATTCTTCCCTCGATTTTCCTCGAGCCAAAGCGGTCGGTGTACTCCCGATAGCGAAGCTCTACCCTGTCCCCGTGGATTGCTCCAAGAGTCCTGTCCTCGCTGATAAAAACATCATCGTCAAGCCCCTCAATACGGACAAAGCCAAAGCCGGAGCGCGAGCCACAGAACTCGCCCTCTCCCTGTAGCCATTTTCCCTCCCTTTGAGAAGAATTGGTGTGGGAACGGCTACGCGCCCTGTCACGGCTTATAAAGCACGACAGGCTCTTTTTACTGTTTCTTTTGCTTGAATTTTTCTTTTCCCGTCTTTTCATTACCTATCTATAATAAATCAAATTTCAGAAATAATCTCTTCAGATATTATGCGAATCAAGAAGCAAATTATAATTTCCATCATAAGAGACAAGAAAAAACCGAAGGGCAAGCCTTCGGTTTTTTTCTTATTTGAACAGCTCGGAGTAATCGCTGAGGCTCTGCCAGTAGTCAAGGTCAAAGCCGTATGTGTAATCAGGCTGAATAACATAAGCCACGATAACAGCAACCGCAAATACAACGGATGCGATGAGCGTCCACTTGAACCACATCTTGTCGGCTCCTGCAGACTTCTCCTTGCCATAGTAAGTCTCGTTACCGCCTGCGATGGCACCGGAGAGACCCTCGTCAGCGGACTTCTGGAAGATTACAGCAACTATGATGAAAATAGCAGCAAGCAGCAGCACTGCCAAAAGAACGAATTCCATATTATTTTCCTTTCAATTTTATCAATTTAATCAATCTTATCAATCCGTATCCAATTTCAGCCAAGCGATTTGCGTTGCGATTTTGGAGCAAATTGACCGCCCAAGAGGGCATACCTGTAAATCATAAAGTTATTTTATCACAAAGAAAATAAAAATGCAATACCTTTTTTCATATTTTAATAGATTTTTTTCATGGCGGGATTAGAGAAGAGGAGCGGAGCTTGAGCCTCTGCTTTTTGCAGGGGCAAATCAACCAAACTTTATTGTGCATATTGCCCTTTTGCGCGTTTTTTGGTTGACAAGAAGAATGCAAAAATGTAAAATGTTTTTGAGATGTTATTTATTATGCAAGCGTGCGTATGCGCTCACGCGTTAAGCAAATAGCATCGGCCTAACGAAGTATCAAAACAAAATCTTACCCCCGAAAGGAAAAAGCTATGAGAGCATTTGCATCCAAAAATCTGCATGCCAAGGGAAAGGTTCTCGAATATTCCGAGTGCCGTCTTTTCGCCGATTTGGGCGAGCTGACTCCCAATCCCAAAAGAATTGCAAGAATTGTCGCAAAGGCAGAGGAATTCCTGAATACGGACATCCCTCTCCTCCCCGCGTCTGTTTACAGAGAATATTTTGTAAACGGCAACCGCTCGAACTATCAGAGCATTTATTTCAGGCGCCGTGATATGGCTGTATATCTCGCAATGGCGGAATATTACGAGAAAAAGGGCAGGTTTTCCGAGAAGCTGATGGATGTTGTCTGGGCTATCATGGAGGAGTCCTCCTGGGTGATTCCCGCCCACCTCTATCTGCACAATGTGGGCTTTGAATATACTCTTCCCCCTGTGTTCGGCAATAATTACAACCACGGTATCGACCTCTTTGCGGCTGCAACTGCCGGCGCGCTCACTTGCGTCTATCACTACGCAAAGGATGCTCTCGATGCTATAACCCCCATAATCTGCGAAAAGCTGGAATATGAGCTTCATCAAAGAATCGTTCGCCCTTATCTCGAAAGCCCCTTCTGGTGGACCGGCGACTCAGGCAGATCGGTAAACAACTGGAACCCCTGGATCATCTCCAATATCCTTCACCAAACCGCGTGGATGGAGAAATCGCTTTACATCCGTGAAAAGGTTGTAGAAAAGGCAATGTTCCACCTCGACAATTTCATCAATGGCTATCCCCCGGACGGCGGCTGTGACGAGGGTCCGTCCTATTGGGGCGCCGCGGGTGCTTCGCTCTTCGACTGTCTTGAGCTGCTCGAGGATATGTCGGGCGGTAAGATTTCAATATATGACACCGAGATCGTCAAGAACATCGGCGAGTACATCTTTAAGATGAACATAGACGGTAGCAGGTTTGTCAACTTTGCCGATTGCCCCCCCAGAACCTCGCCTACTCCCACCCTGTTGATAAGATATGGCGAGAAGTGCAATTCTCCCTTCCTTGTCTCCTTCGGTAAGAAGCAGGCAACCTTCGGCGAGTTCTTCTTCTCGCAGTCGCATATGTACCGCAGCCTGAAGTCGCTCTTCACCCCGGAAACAGAGGCAGAGAAATGCCCGATGCCCACTCTTTCCATTCTCCCCGACCTCAAGGTTATGACCGCAAGAAGCACCCCCGACTCGGCTCGCAGCACCTTCCTTGCAATCAAGGGCGGCTCAAACGGCGAGCAGCACAACCACAACGATGTCGGTAACTTTATGGTTTATTATGACGGCAAGCCGGTCATTATAGATACCGGTGTCGGCGAATATACCCGACAGACCTTCTCGCCCCAGAGGTATGAGCTTTGGTTTATGCAGTCGGGCTATCACAATCTTCCCTCCTTTGGCGGTGTGGACGAAAGAGCCGGCAGCATATATCGCTCCACTGACGAACAGTTTGAAGAGGGAATCCCATCCTACGCAATGCAGCTGAAGGAGGCTTATCCCGAGGCAGCAGGAATTGTCAGCTATGTAAGGCGCGGAACGCTCGACGGAGAAAAGGTTATCATCACCGATACCGTGGAGCTGACCGAGGAGAAGGAAATAGACTTCCACCTTATGTCGCATGTTGCCCCTGTGCTTAACGATAACGGAACGATCTCTCTTGCCGAGGGTAAGGTGCTGACCTATGACCCGGCAACCACACCCGAAATTGAGGAGTTCGCCCCCGTTGGAATGAACACAAAGGGTAGCTGGGAAACCGAGACGATCTGGAGAATTCATCTTCGCGTAACAGCAAAGAGCGGCAGCTACACAATAACAATAGAATAAGTAAATAATTATTTACATACTTATCAAAACAATTTAACACGCCCCAAGCCCACCCATCTTGGGTGGGCTTTTACGAAGGGAGACTGAAATGAAGGTTTTTGCAAAAAGAGGCATCAATCCCAAGGGAACAGTGCTATCTCTCGCTGATTTCAAGCTGTTCTCTGACATAGAGAATCAGGAATATAATCCGTCCAAGATGGCGGATATTATAAAGAAGGCGGAGGAGTATCTTGATAAGGAGATCAAGGTCATTCCTCTCTCCTCCTACCGCGAGTATCTGGAAAAGGGACGAATGGATACCCACAGCTCCTTATACTACGCAAGACCGAACGGTATGTTCTACCTCGGTGTAGCCGAATGGTACGAAAACAAGGGCAGATTTACGGAGAAGCTGATCGACTACATCTGGTCCATTCTGGAGGAGACCACCTGGGTTCTTCCGGAGCATACCTGGCACTTCCCGAACAGGGGTACTACCAATGTTCCGCCCATTGTAGGCGATAGGGTGCTTCACGGACTCGAGCTTGCGGCAATCTATCAGGGCGCAACCCTCGCCCTTGTGTACAAGCTTAACGAGGATAAGATACGAGCATTCTCTGCCGTTGTAGCGGACAGAATCGTATACGAATTGAAGAAGAGGATAATCTTCCCCTACCTCAACTGCCGCTTCACCTGGGAGGGGGACTACGGAAACAAGGTCAACAATTGGTGCCCCTGGAACATTTCCAACATTCTGCTCGTTGTCGCCCTTATCGAGGAGGATATGTACAACCGCGAGAGGACGGTTACTCTGGCATTACAGCACCTGGATAACTTCATCAGCTGGTACAAGGAGGACGGAGGCTGTGACGAGGGTCCCACCTATTGGGGCCACGCCGGAGGCTCGCTCTTTGACTGCCTTGAAACGCTCTCTGACCTGACGGACGGAAAAATATCCGTGTATGACGAGCCAATAATCAAGGCGATGGGAGAATATCTTGCCAAGTTCAGCATCGCAGGCAGACACTTTGTCAACTTTGCCGACTCGCATTCAACCGCCGCCCACGACGGATACCTGTTGCGCCGCTACGGAGAGAAGTGCGGCTCGGAGGTTCTCGCCTCCTTTGGCGATGTGATGGCATCCTATATGTCTGCCAGCTTGGCTATAAGCCACCCGTACCGTGCGCTTAAATCCCTGCTCTATCCCCCTGTAAAGCGCGAGGATGTTGTTGCGAAGGCGGCAAAATCCTGCTTCTTCCCTGACCTCAAGGTTATGATAGAAAGGGAAAGTGAAAATCCCGAGGAGGGGCTGTTCCTGGCAATCAAGGGCGGTAACAACGGAGAGAGCCACAACCACAACGATGTCGGCTCCTTCGTGGTCTACTATAACGGCAAGCCCGTTCTTATTGATGCCGGAGTCGGCGGCTACACTCGCCAGACCTTCTCCCCTCAAAGATATGAGCTTTGGTTTATGCAGTCCCGCTACCACAACCTGCCTATGTTTGACGATGTAGGACAGATGCAGGGCGGCGCTTACGCATCTGAAAACGAGGTCTATGACCCCGAGGAGCGCTCGTTTACCCTGAATATAGAGGGAGCATACCGCCCCGAGGTCGGTGTTAAGTCTCTTCGCCGCTACGCAAGAATGGGAGATGGCGAAATAACCGTTCGCGACGAGATCACCCTTGATTCGGAAAAGCTTATCACCTTCTGCTTTATGACACACAGAGTGCCCACCGTCGAAGGCAACCGCGTGCTGCTCACCGAGGGCAGAGTGCTTGAATTTGAGAATGATAAGCTCAATGCGACTATTGAAGAATTTGACCCCGTCGGTATGAACACAGAGAGCGCCTGGGGTACAGACAAGCTCTGGAGAATCCGCCTTGAGACTCGGGCAGAGGGCGGCTCATTCACCTTCACGATCAGATAACAGGAGGCTATTATGGCTAAAATATTTGCAAGGAAAAATTACGATGTAAGCAAGCTTCTTCTCCCCTACAACGAATTCCGCCTGTTTTTGGATATGGAAAGCCCATCGATCGACAAAGATAAGGGCATGCAGGTTGTAGAAATGGCAGAGAAGCTGCTGGACGAGGAAATTCCCTTCCTCCCTCTCTCACTCTACCGCGATTTCTTCATAACCGGCAACCGTGCGAATTTTGAAAGCAAAAACTTCAAAAGGCGCAGTATGTGCTATACCCTCGCTATTGCCGAGGCTTTTGAGAAAAAGGGCAGATTTACCGACAAGCTTATTGATGTTATCTGGGCAATTTTAGAGGAGTCCACCTGGATTCTCCCCGCCCACACCGTTCACTCTCCGACCATTCCCGGCACAGAGGTTCCCGAGGTCTATGGCACCGATATGATGCACGGAATCGACCTCTTCTCCGAATCCACCTGCGCAATGCTAACAAACGTCTACCTGCTTCTGAAGGATACCCTGGATGCGGTTTCCCCATACATATCGGAAAGACTGGCGTACGAGCTTTACAACCGAAGCACCCGCCCCTTTATGCATCTTCAGTTCTCCTGGTCGGGTAAGTATGGCAACAAGCCTAACAACTGGAACCACTGGATCGTCTCCAATGTGCTTTACACCACCGCGATTATGGAAAAGGACGACGCAAAGCGCGCCCATATAGTGAAGAAGTGCATTGAATACCTCGACTACTTCATCAACGGCTATGCCGAGGACGGCGGCTGCGACGAGGGCCCCGCTTATTGGGGCTGTGCCGGCGGCTCGCTATTTGACTGTCTTGAAATCCTATACGATCTTTCGGGCGGTAAAATCGATATCTTTGATGAGCCCCTTATCCGCGCCATTGGCGAATATGAGTCAAAGTTCAACATCCACTACGACCGCTTTGTGAACTTCGCAGACAGCCACGGCAGAATTATTTCAAGCGGAAATCTGATTACCCGCTTCGGTAAGAGATGCGGCTCGGAGTCGCTGGAGGCCTTCGGCTATGTTATGGCGCAGGGAGGCAGGCTATGCTGGGACCACAATCTCGGCTATCGCTCCTACAAAAACCTCTGCACACCCATTGTTTATGACGCTCCACCCACAAAGGCGGAAAAGAAGGTTTATTTCCCCAACCTCAAGGTTATGATATCCCGTGAGAGCGAAGAGACCGACAAGGGTATGTTTGTCGCAATGAAGGGCGGACACAACGGTGAAAGCCATAACCACAACGATGTCGGAAACTTCATTGTTTACTATAACGGCAACCCTGTTATCATCGACGCAGGCGTTGGAGTTTACACTCGCCAGACCTTCTCCCCCCAAAGATACGAATTATGGTTTATGCAGTCTAACTACCACAACCTCCCCACCTTCGACGGTGTTGGCGAGATGCAGGGCGGCATCTACTCATCGACAAACGAGGAATACAACCCCGAAACCGGTGAATACGCTGCCAATCTGGAGGGAGCATACACCAAGCAGACAGGCGTTAAATATTATCGCAGAAGCGCGGTTCTGGAGGGCAGCAGGGTCACAGTAACCGACAGCATCACCCTTGACAGAGAGCAGGAAATCAACTTCCATCTGCTCACCTGCGTGGCACCCGTGTTAAATAATGACGGCACAATCAGCCTCCCCGAGGGCAGAACACTCCGCTATGATCCTCGCCTTGAGGCAGAGATTGAGGAGTTCGAGGCAACCGGTATGGCGGCAAAAAGCAACTGGGGCACCAAAAACCTTTGGCGCATACATCTTCGCACGAGGGCGACCGAGTTTGAGGGCAAAATTATAATAGAGTAATTTCACCTTCTCGGGCAGATTGACAAAAAATCAATTTAAGAATAAAGGCGTTCGCCGAAATCGGCGAACGCCTTTATTAAAGGGGCTGAGTCATTAAGAATACCGATAAAACGGGATAAAAAGCGAAGGTTAAATGCAAAATCTG
>JAFTRB010000138.1 GCA_017462445.1 Clostridia bacterium | reverse complement strand
TTTGCAACCCTGTAAACGGTATAGTCGCCATCAACGCCTGCCTCTGCATAGGAGTAATTAAACCCATCAATATCTATGCCTATACTGGCAGGGCTTCCACCATTCTTTATTCTCTGAACAAGGTATTGCCCGTCTGCGCCCTTTTCAAATTCAAGCTTGGCAGCTTCTCCTACCTTAGTGTAGAAGGAGAGCGTCGAGAGGTCGCCACCACGAAGCTCGCCACCCTTTACGGTAGCATTAACGGTTAAATTGCCCTTCGCCTCGCCTAAAGTAAGCATAGCAAATCCTGCGGTCAAATTCTCTTCAAAATCAAATACGCATTCGTTAAAGAGAAGGTTGCTTATAACCGGAACAGGCGATCCGCTTGCTGCATTGGTAAAGAGCGCACCCGCAGCGGTAGAGCCCCCCGAATGCGAGAAGGTAACAGCGTCAAAGGTAAAGTTGAATTGCTTTACCTCGCTTTGATATGTGTAGCCGGAGGTATCCCAGGAGCCAACACTTATAAGCTTGCCTCCACCGAATACTATCTCACCGTTTTCAATCACCACATCGGTTCTGTGCGAGCGCTTTGCGTGGCAGAAGAAGAGCCCCTCGCTGTGAGTCTGCTCAAGATAGAGCTTATTGTCACCGAGGTCAAGCTTAAGATCGCCATAATAGAAGGCGAAATTGTTGTATACAGTAGCGTCCGTGAAGTGATAATCACGGCGAAGAAGGATAATAAGATTGACATAGCTCTGCTTCTGTCCCGCGCCAAGAGCGCCGGTTCCGGAATCGGTTGCCCAGATGTCGGTGGCAAGAACAAAACCACCATTAGAATTAAACACGGCAAAGGGGTAGTCCTCCACCGATGCATACTGCTCGGGAATTGTGCCGTACTCGGTTTCCAGAGGATTTTTTCTTTGCTCGGTGGTGGTGGAAACGAGGCTGACCTGCGAAATATCGACCGCCGTTATCTCCTCGACCGATTTGAAGTCATCGAAGTAGATGGGGTAAACCTCCTCGCCAAAGCCATAGGTCTTGATGTATACCTTCTTATTGAAGAGGCCGTCCGCGCCATACTTCAGGGGATCGTAAATATCCAGGGTAAAGGAAACATCTACCCACTCATCAGCCTTGGTTCTTACATTAAATACCGTGCCGTCACGGTCGATTATCCCCTTTGCCCTGTTGCTTGCGTCAAGGACATAAATCTGCAGGGTGCGAGATGTTGTATCAAGAACGCGGAAGGAGATATTCAGCCTCCTGCCGCTGTCATCAACCGTCATATTACCGCTTCTGACAAGGGCGGTACAGTTTATAATTGTATTATAGGAAAGATTGTTATAGAAGGGGTCGAGCGGATAGGTGCCGGTGGGCTTGGTCTTTCCGATTTCAAGCACCGCATTGCCGTCAAGCTCGACAACTTGGCTCTCAACGGTGTTCGATACAAGGAGCGTGCCGGGACGTGTGGTGGATACATCCCAGGAGAACACGGTGGGATTACCGACAGTCCTCTCCTCCTTTATAAGAAGGGTAACGGTTGCGCCCGCATCGTAAGAGGAAATAAATTCACTGATGTCAACCTCATAGTACCCATCGCCATTAACATAGACCACTCCAAGCTCCTCGCCAACGGTGGAGCTATCCGGGCTCGACTGATCAAAGCCGCTTACCGAATATATGCCAAGCTTGTTGGCAGCATTGTTTGACGCCTTTATTCTAAGTAAATATTTGTTTACATCAAACTCGGTTATCCCGGACTTATCAGGAACGGTAAAGGAGATATATGTTCCCCTGCTTCCCGTAACACGGGTAAGCACATCTGCGCTCTCATATCCGGTTGTAACGCTATAACTGCTTGCGTTTTCGCTTGTGCCTCCGTTTGCCGCCTTGATCCCCGCGGGAACGGTCAGCGTGTACTCGGTATTGCTCTTCAGGAAATCGGGGTAGAAGGTCCACTCGGTGTTACCAAAGGCAGACTCCCATCGTCCACTAACGGCAATACCGTCATCGGCTGCAAGAATGATTTTCCCAATCTCGCTCTCGCCGACAGGTCCTGTGAACTTTACCGTAAAGGGGGCGTAGGTGGGCATTCCCCCATAGGTCATATCCGCATAGATATATTCGACCCTTACACGGTCGCCCTTAAGCCAATAGCCCAGGAAATTGAAGAAACTCGAGTAGGTGTCATCAATGCCAAACTTGGTATCGGGGCCGGAGGCAAAGGTGTGACCTAAGTTGACCTCAACCCACATTGCAGGGACATCTGCTGCTCTCGCCGCCATTATAAACTCACGTGAAGAGCCCCAGCAGGAGCCGTCATTAAGCTGGCAAGAAATGAACATCGGGGCGTGACCCGGAAGAATGGACTCGGAGGTACCACCACAGGAGCAATAGACAAAATCCGCTCCGCCGTCAATCTCCTCGCCGTCATAGGTGAGCCAGGGCTGCTCCTCTCCCCCGTCAATAATACCGACCGTCTCGGTCTTGCCGTTTTCGTATCTGGTCTCGCCGTGATGACCGATAAAGATTTTTCGCTCACCCGAGGCAGTATAGGGATCCACAGCTCCCAAAAACTGCATCCAGCCACCCTTGGAGTTTCCGTAGGCGCCAATCGCGTCAAGCTTGAAATTGAACTCGTCGGTTGAGAGCGAGAGATAACGAATGTATCTCATTGCCGCGGTGGCGATCTCAACCTCGTTGTAGAACTGTATGGAGTAGGTGGTGTTGTTTCCCGTGACCGAGCCCATATCCGGCGTTGAGCCGTCAAAATAGCCGTAGTGGTCATTGCGTGCCATAGGCGTCCAGCCGTGGTCAAAGGTTACAGCCGCATAGCCACGAAGGGTAGCTCCGATAAACTGGGGGCGGTCTGCGCTCGCCGTACCCTTGGCAATATGCTCTGCCGAGCCGACAAGAGCAAGCACAGGAACCTCGGCTGCGCCCGTCGGGTAGATGAGGTGCATATACAGGTTCAAATCTATCGGGCTTCCGTCTCGCTTGACGCAATCGGTAATATCAACCGCCCTTGTGTGCTTTATTTTTATGTATGTGCCGTCAGGGTTTTCGCTTCCGTCGGCATTAAGCCAAACAGGCGCTGTGCCATCGTGGGCGGTCTGCGTTTGCTTGCGGTTGCCGTTTTCATCAACCCAGGGGATAACTATATCCTTATTTTTGGTCCAAGCACGGAAGTCATTGTTCCAATACTCAACTATCTTTTCAAGCGTACCGTCGGTCGAATGCTTGTCAATCTCCCAGAAAACACGGTGGAGAGAAACATCATAGCCCGAGGGAACGACAAAGCTGTTATAATAGCTCCCCGAAGCAAAAACGGTTGTATCGGTGAAGTATTTGCCTGTCAGAACGGTATTTCGCACAGCCTGAAGCGAGAAATCCAGATCGGGAGATATCGCCCTGCCGTTATTCTTGTAGTCCGCGACCGTGACTATATAGCCGCGCTCCAGCATGGATTTTATTATTTCCACATCAGTGTCGGCACCGACTCTTTCAAAATGAGCGTTGACCACATAGATAACAAGATTGGTTGCGTCAACATCATAGCCCGACTTGGTCGGCTTGGAAGAATCATAATAGGTGGTAAGCTCCACGGGAATGCCGATGTAGCCATCATTGCTCAGCGATACGGTATCACCCTGCTTATAGCCGCTCAGCTCCTCATCCGACAAAATTGCAGACATCATATCCTCCATTTCTATATCCTCTTCGCTCGCCGTTATTAAGGTTGCGGACAGCGCTGTTATTAACATCAGCAGCAAAAGAGATACAATCAGTCTAGAAAAAACCTTCTTTTTCATATAAACCTCCGGTTTTTATTTTCGAAAGCGAAATAATGCGCTCTGACAATTTAATTTTAACACATCTCTGCTTGACAAATAGGAAAAAAAGAGATATAATTTCAGACAAAAGTCCACATCGGAGGAATTATGATAGTTCAAAGCACGAATTTCGGCAGCATTCATATAATCAGAAGCGGTGTACACGATGGAAAATATTGCTATGGCGACCATATTCATCAGTTCTGCGAGCTGGTATGGGTGCTTGATGGCGAGATTGAAATGACGGTAAACGGCAAAACCGAGCTTGCAAAAAAAGGAGATTTCACGGTCATAAGTCCATTCGCCGTTCACTCCTTCAATACACCCGAGTATTCAAGGATACATATAGCCGTAATATCCGACAGCTTTATTGTCGGCAGGATATCCAGGGATGAGCTGTATGCGGCGAGAGAAAAAGCAACCTTCACGCCAAGCCGAGAGCTTATCGCCTTCCTTGAGGCAAAAGGCTATGTAGAGCTGTGCCTTAGCCAGCTTGGCGTAAGAAATGACAATATTTATTTACATAATATGAGCTCGCTCATATATCTTATTTATACCGAATATCTTAACACGGTATCCCACCTTAGCAATTCCACAGGTAAAAACGCCCTTTCCTCTATACTTGTATATCTGACACGGCATTACACCGAGGAGGTAACACTCGAGAGTGTTGGGGCAGCCCTCGGATACAGCCCAAAATATGTATCCAACTGCATCTCTGCCCTCGCAGGCTTCAACTTCAGGCGTTTGATCAATTCCCTGCGAATAGAGTATGCAAAAAACCTGCTTATAAATGAAAAACACTTAACAATAATGGATGTCGCGCTGCAGAGCGGATTTTCCTCCGACAGAAGCTTTCACCGAGCCTTCTTAGATATTGTCGGCGTAACTCCGGCTACATACAGACGAACAAAGAACAGAGAGAAATAAACAGTTTTTTATTCTCGCTCCGCCCCGAATAAAGGACAGGATTTTTTTAACAAAAAAAGCAGAAATAAAGGAAGATACTCCTCTATTTCTGCTCTTTTTATTCCTCGGTCTTGCCACCGCCAAAAATCTTCTTGAAGAAGCCCTCCTTGGGCGCGCCGGTTGCAGAGCCGCCAAGGCTCTCCTCCAGCTCGCGGAGCAGCTTTTTCTGCTCGGGGGTAAGCCCCTTGGGAGTCACGACACGGACCGTAACCCTGACATCTCCCGTGCGCTTTACATTGTTAATGTAGGGTACGCCCTTGCCTCGGATCACGAACTCGGTACCTGTCTCTGTTCCCTCGGGAATAGTCAGCTTCTCGGTCTTGTCCTGGAGAAGGGGAATCTCAAGCTCGGTGCCGAGAGCCGCCTGGGCAAAGCTGATCGGGACCTCCAGACGAAGGTCATAGCCGTCACGGACAAGTGTCTTATGGCTCTTGACAAGAACCTGAATTACCAGGTCGCCTGCCGGGCCGCCGTTTCTTCCGGCGCTTCCCTGTCCGCGAACGCCAAAGCTCTCGCCGTTATCAATACCCGCAGGCACAGATACAACAAGCTTCTTTGTGATCCTGACATTTGCCTTACCGTTACAGTTTTTGCAGGGGCTCTTGACGATTTTACCCGTTCCGCGGCACTTGGTACAGGTGCGCTGGGACTGGGTGTAGCCAAAGAGCGTCTGCTGCTGGACGACGGTAAAGCCCTTTCCGCGGCAATCGGGGCAGGTGTCGGGCTTTGTTCCCTTCTCTGCGCCTGTGCCGCCGCACTCGGAGCAGGCCTCGACTCTCTGGAACGAGACCTCCTTCTTACAGCCGAAAACAGCCTCCTCAAAGGTCAGGTTAATTCTCAGGGCAATGTTGTCACCCTTCTGCGGTGTGTTCCTCTGGCGCTGGCTTGTTCCGCCGCCACCGAAGAAGGAGAATATATCCGAGAAGTCAAAGCCTCCCTCAAAGCCACCGAAGCCTCCGCCATAGCCACCGGCGGTGGGGTCAAAGGCGGCGTGACCGTACTGGTCATACTTCGCCCTCTTCTCCTCGTCGGAAAGCACCTCATATGCCTCGCCAACCTCCTTGAAGGCCGCCTCTGCCTGGGCATCTCCGGGGTTCAGGTCGGGGTGATATTTCTTTGCGAGAACCCGGTAGGCTCTCTTTATTTCGTCCTGGCTTGCGCCCTTGTCAATCCCCAGAACCTCATAATAATCTCGTTTGTCTGCCATCCTGGCCGCCTTTCTGCGGAAGACGCAACACGCCCCCGCGCTCATTCAGCATTTTAGCCACCCCGAGCCAATTGCTTGACAGGGGGTGGCGTAAGCTTTTGTTTACATCAATCAGGTTTTATCCTCGTAGTCTGTGCCGTAGTATACGCCGTCATCGCCCTGCTCGGGGCCTGCGCCGGCTGCGCCCTCTGCGCCGCTTGCGGCATAGAGCTTTTCTGCGATGGGGTAGAAGGCCTTCTGGAGAGCCTCGGTGTCCGCCTTGATAGCCTCGGTGTCGCCGCCGGCAATCGTTGCGCGGAGCTTCTCTATCGCCTCGTTTACGGGAGCCTTGTCAGCATCGCTCACCTTGTCGCCAAGCTCGCCAAGAGTCTTCTCGGTCTGGAAGATTGCGTTCTCGGCATTGTTCTTAGCCTCGACAGCCTC
Source organism: Clostridia bacterium (assembly GCA_017462445.1). Next base: position 170 of record JAFTRB010000138.1, on the reverse strand, counting down.
CTTCTGCTTCTTGTCCTCCTCGGCAAACTGCTCTGCCTCACGGACAGCCTTATCGATATCCTCCTTGGACATATTAGTGGAGGAGGTAATGGTGATGTGCTGCTCCTTGCCGGTGCCCTTGTCAAGAGCGGTTACATTTACAATACCGTTTGCATCAATATCGAATGTAA
>JAFTRB010000137.1 GCA_017462445.1 Clostridia bacterium | reverse complement strand
GTGTAGAGGCACTTACTCACCACTATTTGCTCTCTATCAACTCGCAGATGGATATTTCAACCGAGCTGTGCCCGACAATGGGAAATGACAATAACATTGATTATTCTATTCGACTTAGCTCGGAGGATTATACCCAAGCCTTCCGCAATACTACTATTCTTTCATTCGAGAAAAGATAGGTAACTAATTATTTACATTTTATCAGAAAAAAATTCGTTGCAAGCCAAGCTGCAACGCATTTGTTATTAGTTTTTTTAACACGGGGTGGTTTGTTATTAAAACCTACGCCTTATATAGCTCGTATGTTATTCGAGCTTATAACCTCAATGTACATGCTGTGATCAAGGCGATTTAATAGCGATTGGAAGAAGGCGGTTACAGGCTGCTCGGTGAAGAAGTGGCCCGCCTCGATAAGGTTAATTCCCATCTCAACCGCCTCCTCCATCACATTATAGCTGAGTCTGCCCGTGACATATGTGTCAGCGCCAAGGGCGAGAGCATCACGGACAAAGTCCTTGCCATCTCCGCCAACAACAGCGACACGGCTGACAGGAATGTAGGCATCAGCAACCCTGACGCTGTCGCAGTCCAAAAGGCCCTTTACCAGGTAGGAGAAGTCCTCCATTGTCAGCTCCTCCTCGAGTGTTCCTATCCTGCCAAGCCCACCCTCTCCAAAGGGTTCTGCATTTTTAATTCCAAGCATCTCTGCCAGGATATCGTTTACGCCGCCCTCAACCTTATCCGCGCGTGTATGAAGCGAGATGACCGAGATATTATTCTGGATAAGCTTTATGACCTTTCTTGCTATATGGTAGTCCTCGGTGATAGAAGAAATCGGCTTGAAAATCAGAGGATGGTGGGATACGATAAGGTCCATACCCGAGGAAATTGCGTAATCCACTACATCCTCGGTTACATCCAATGCAACAAGCGCGCGATGAACCTCAGCTCCCGTGTCCGCAGAACACATAAGTCCATCGTTATCCCAAGGCTCGCTTAAGCTCTCGGGAATTATCTGACTCAGATGATTATAAATTTCTTGAACGGTCATTGTCAATCCTCACTCTGCTATTATTTCCTTGATTCTTTTTCTTATTGCGTCCAGGATCTCGGCATCAAGGGCAAAATCCTGTCCGCCAAGCCTCTTGCCATCAATGCTCCTCATATATGAACGCTCCTTACCCCTAATATAGCCTAAATAATATTCCCTATCCTCGGGCGCATTGTCTACGCCTCCAACCTCTGCGCAGGCAGGAGAAATATCACACGTGGTCCCTCTATATTCGGCTACAACCACAAGATAATACTTCCCGTCCTCAAAGCAATAGCGCTCTTTAATAGTTGAGAAGCCAAGGGATGAAAGCTCCGAACGAAGATGCGCCTGCTTGCTCATTGGCTGGAGAATCAAGCGAATGCCCGACTCCTTCAGCTGGGGAGCATCGGCAACTATTCTTGCGATAAGCTCGCCTCCCATACCCGCTATGACATAGTCGGTAATGCCAAGCCCTGCAAGAGCGGCGGCGCCGTCAGCGAGATGAAAGAACGCCCCAGAGGTCAGCCCCTCCGCCGATAAATTGGCGCGAGCGGAGGAAAGAGGCCCCTCGTTTACATCGGAAAGATGAGCCATGGGAATTTTGCCCGCTTTAAGTAAAAAAATTGGGAGGTAGCCGTGATCAGTGCCGATATCGGCAAGCACAGCGCCCTCCCTAACCTCTTGCGCCACCGTAGCGAGCCTTGCCCGAAGTGCGGTGTTATTACTCATTTGCTTGCAAGAAACTCGTTAATCTTCTTAACAAGAGCATCCGCATCGGTGCCATGCACAAGGCAAGCATCGGCAATAGACTCGCCTCTGGAGTGGGGGCAGCCCAGGCAGTGCATACCAATCTCGAAGAAGAATCTTGCAGTCTCGACATCGTGGTCGAGAATATCGCCAATAAGGGTGTCCTTAGTTACAACCATTGTTATTACCTCTCTAATTCTTTTTTACTATGCTAGTATAACATATTCATAATTAAAAATCAATATATTTTGAAAACTTACTATTTACATTTATTAAAAAGTATGGTAGAATAGTGTAGTATGTGAAAATATGCCCTGATGAATAGGAGAAAAATATGATTGTTGCACTTGAAGAGGCAAAGCGCAGACTGGTTGCGCTGGATAATGTGCTGAAGGAGCTTGGAAATCAGCTACGCATTGATGAATGCGCGGAGAGAGCAAGCGAGCTGGAGCGCGAGACGGTGGTCCAGGACTTCTGGAATGATGCGGAGAGATCCACAAGAATACTTCGCGAAATAAAGCAGCTCAAGGATACGGTGGAAAGCTACCGAAGCCTTTGCGCCCGTCTTGAAGATGCGTATGCGCTCTGTGAGATGGCTATCGAGGCAAACGACGAGGACTCGGTAGAGGAGGTCGTTTCCGAAACCGACTTTATCGAGAAAGAGGCGGAGAAAAAGAGGATTGAGGTTCTGCTCTCTGGTCCCTATGACAGAAATAATGCTATACTTTCCTTCCATCCCGGCGCAGGCGGAACAGAGGCGCAGGACTGGGCGAGCATGCTTTATCGTATGTATGTGCGTTGGGGCGAGGCTCACGGCTATAATGTAAAGCTGGTGGATTGGCTTGACGGTGACGAGGCAGGTCTTAAATCTGCAACAATTATGGTAGAGGGCATAAACGCCTATGGCTATCTTAAGGGAGAGAACGGAGTACACAGACTTGTAAGAGTGTCGCCCTTCGACTCCTCGGGACGCAGGCACACATCCTTTGCCTCGGTTGAGGTTATGCCGGAGTTTGAGGATGACGACACCATTGTTATAAGCGAGGCGGATCTTGAAATTACCGCCCACCGGTCAAGCGGCGCAGGCGGTCAG
>JAFTRB010000136.1 GCA_017462445.1 Clostridia bacterium | reverse complement strand
TTTTTTAATTCCTTAAAAAGTTATGGCGAGGTACAGGTTACTCTGTACCTCGCCCATTTTTTTGTTTACGGTTCTGCCTCTATGAAGCGCTCCCCCTTATTCATTGGAAATAATAGAGATACCTTTTAGTATAAGGATTGCCGTGTCATCGGTGGCAGGGGTATAAACTACTTCCTTAATTATTTTTTCGGGGTAGGGGTTATCTATTGCTTTGGTTAAAAACAGTACGGGGCTTCCGCTCTCTGTGTGCGCCATTGTAGTGGGGTCAGCATACCAGGTTCCTATATAGCCCTGGTGTCTGTAATATTGCTGGGGTAATGGCTCGGCATAAAGATTTCTCCAGGCGAGGACATCTCCTCCATAGCGGACAGGGAAGCTTGCATCACTGCCGTCTTCATATATAAGCCTATATTCTCCAATCTGCTTGAGCGGCTTCCACGCAACACGTGCAGCAGGGTACAGCGATGCCTGCTCCAAAGCAATAATGTCACACTTTTTACCAACCGTTATGCTATATTTCGGTACACGGAGCGTAGGGTACATTGTCAAAAGCTCGGTTGGGATATCGGTTAACTCGCCATCAAAGCAAAGGCTCTCGATGCTCCTTGAGCATTTTTTGCTCCTTCCGTGGATGAGGTCTCTCACACGGGGGAGAATTTCCTTGCCAATAATATAGGATAGCGAACGCCTGCTCTCATCCTTGTAGCTGTAAGCATTCCAAAGCATCTCTGCGGTGTATATCAGGTCATATTGCTTCGACAAATCCGCCAGATCCTCCTCGCTGAATGCCGTCCAGGTGGAAAGCTCACCGCCAACCATGCCCTTCTTCGTTATCCTCGTGGAGTATCTTGGATAGTGGGAGGAATAGAGGTTGCCCATCATAATCTTTCTGCCGTAGGGGAGAAGCTCATCCTCGATATCCTTGTCAAAGTGGAAGTACCAGGTAAAGTCAAGGAGAACGATGTCCTCGGGAAGCCTTGGCAGAGCCTTTTCGTGGCCGAAGGCATAGCCCAAATCGGTGTGTAGCATATCCGACCAGATCATAAGCGAAAGACCGTGCTGCTTTGCAACCCTGTCAAGAGTATTGATATGCTCAACATATATGTCACTCTTGTCCCTTTTCTGACATACGGGGCATTTGCCGATCTGATAGACCTCATCGTGGCCGATGTGTACAAATCGCTTGGGATGGCAAACCTCTATTATTTCGTTCATAATATCGGTGATAATGCTGATGCTTTCGGGTATGGAGGGGCAGTATGCGTGATAGTAGAAATCATCGGGCATAGCGTCGGCGGTGCGCTCGTCATCAACCCGTCTTTTGTTCTCCTCAAGCTCTGCAAGCTCGGGATGCGCATTAGTGAGGTATTGAACATGCCCGAGCGACTGAACCTCCGGGATAACCTCGATTCCAAGCTCGTCAAGGTAGGAAACAAGCTCTCTTACATCGCTCTTCTCCAGGAGAGTGCTATCCGCGCCCATGTCACCGTGTTGGATTCTCGGCTGCTTACCCTCGCGCCAGCGTCGGTTTGCCATCTCCCATGCCTCGCTGATCTCGGGATGAGAATCAAAGCGCATCGCGCCATTGAACTCAATGATAACCTGGTTATAGCCCAAGGGGAGAAGAATATGTCGGAAGAGCGCCTTGGCGAAGGGGATTCTATCAACCCTGGGCAGCCCCATATGGAAGCCGCGCATCTCGGTATCGGGCTTTGTGTCAATAGTTCCCGACTTGACGTATACGCAGCCATCCTCGCCGATATAGCTTCTCTCTGCTATTCTGCAGGCGCCCATCAGAAGTCCGCGGCGCTCAGAAGCGGTAACAACGATCTCCTTATTATTAATTACAACACTGTATCGCTCTCCCTCATAGCCCTCACTGACCTTTGTGAAGCGAACCGGGGTAGAGCCGCCGAGTGATGCTCCAAGCCTTTCATCAAGAGCCTCAAGGAGAAATTCAGAGGCATAGCGCTCATCCGCATCGGAGGATTCTACAGCTCCGCCAAGCTTAACCCCTTCGCCGTCAGAGTCGGTGTCAAGAGTTGGAAAATGAAGTATAGGAGAGGTATAGTCTTCGATGGCGTAGATTGTCACATCGGAGAGTGAGAGATTTTCAAGAGAGCCGTATATCCTGACCGTAAGACTTTCGCTTGGCTCTCCAATCTCGCAGATAAGGCAATCGCCTTCCTCCCTTGGTTGAATGCGCGCGCCGCTTTCGGGAATTATTTCAGCCCTGCTATATCCAGCAAGCTTAAGAGTGATAGCGCCAAGGTATGTTCCCACAGGAAAAGAATAGGATATATCCACACCCGTGTTAAATATTTGATCCCATTTCCAAAGATAGCAATCATCCTTCGTCTCGGGAGGGAAGGGAATACCTGTGCCACTGTGAGTGAATACCGGCGAAAGTTCAAATTGGCGATAGGTTGTCAGTTTCATATGTTTACCTCCAAAAAATATCAGTAGTATCTTGTGTATTCCTCGCTCTCTGCCCTCCACTGCCTTTCGGCAAAGACGGCAAAGGTTGACGGAGTGAATATGCGGTAGCCGTAGAAGCTGTCGCCTGTAAATGCCAGACGGATGCTGGTTTTCTCCTCGGTTACATAGGAGACTTCCGCCGGGGCAGGGGAGAACAGAAGCACATTTACGCATCTTCCCTTGCTCTCATGGGGGCTTATCGGGGGAATAACATTGACCCGCCCCTTAACCGACAGGGTAAGCCCCAAATTCCGGGGCAGTCCGTGCACACCGCGTGAAGAGCGCATAACGGTTTTCCACTTGGAGTAGACAACAGAAAAACGCTCGTTGGCAAAATGAACATATTTTGTTCCTCCGCCGCCGGAATAAAGGTGCAGGCGGTATACCGTGTCGCGAATTTGTACGGTTATATCGGGAACCTTGCTTTTCCACCACATCGGTCGAAGGAAGAAGTTATGTAAAGTAATGTTTGCGTTACACTGCTTTTTCAGGCTGTAAATGCTTTTGAGCATAAGCACTCTTTTGATTATGAAGTAGGTGAGCTTGTAAAGAATTATGCCACAGATAACGAGAACGATGAAGGCTATGATATCTTCCATAAAGCCTCCTATTCTATGGCGCCGCTGAGCCAGTTGGCACGGTATTCCTTAACTGCGCTTACAGATGCCAACGCGCGCGTGGCTACTGTCATTGTACACAGCGTTACAATGCCCATCGTCTTGCCCATGGCGTCTGTCATAATTGCGCCGGGGAAGAGCAAAAGCCCGACTCCCATCTCCATTATCCTTGGGGTGATATAGCCCACGGGTAGCGAGAGCGCTACGGCGGTTAAGACACAGGTTATAATATCGTCGGCGAGAAAGCTTCGGTAGTAGAGCTTTAGCCCCTCGGGCATCGTGTACAGTCCGTCGGTTTTAGTGATTATATATTCAAACCTTCCGTTGTCGAGGAAGAAGTAGAAGCGCTGGGCGATGTAGAGCGAGATCAGCAAGGTCAGCACCGAAAGAATGACGGTGTAAAGCTTATACTCCTCGGGGTGAGTTATCAGGTTATATTCCTTGAAAAGCTGTGGCAGATTTGCTGTCAGTATGCCGTAGACCGAATCTACAACAAGCTTGATTACAAGGTGGATAAAGGGGAGACAAAGATAAGCTATAAGATACATAAGCGGTGAAAGAATAAATCGTTTTCTTGCCTTCATACTGTCCTCCTTATGTACTAATTGTACAACAATCAAGCCTCTATGTCAATTGCAAAAATATTTTCTTACGCAAAATTGCCAAAAAAATTTTTATCTATTGATTTATCTCCCAAGATATGGTATTATAAAGGGGAAATGAGGTGATAGATATAATTAACTTGAAACTTTTAAGAGCCAACGGTGATGTTAAATTCAAGGCTTACGGTATGTCCATCGACGAGCATTTCAAGGGTGAATACGAGGACGGTGATAAATTCCGCATCGATCTTATCGATACCGAGTTTGTCAAAATCAAGCTGGACCCCACCCTTGCCGAGAGCATACTCTATCTGCCCGACGGTAGCTTTGAATTTGCTATCCCACGCGGATATGAGCTTGATTGCTGCTATCATCCCGAGGCATTCCGCGGTGACGATCACCGCATCACGGTATCCGAGCCTGACGAGGCAGAGTGCTTCGGCGAGAGACTTATCTCGCTTAACTCCCACGATAGGCACCTGATGCCCAAATATTTCCCCCACGCACACGCCAACTTTGTGACACGCGAGGACCCCTGCTTCTTCGAGCGTAACGCCATCGACGGCGTGCTTGACAACTCCAACCACGGTAGGTTCCCCTATCACTCCTGGGGCGGTGGACTTCGTGAGGATTTAGAGTACGAGGTTCGCTTCGGCGGCGATGTTGAGGTATCCAAGGTTGTGATCTTCATTCGCGCTGACTTCCCCCACGATACATATTGGAAGGAGATGGATGTTGAGTTCTCCGACGGAACGCAGGTTCACGCCAACCTCATCGGTACAGCCGAGGGGCAGGCGGTAGAGCTTCCCGAGCCTAAGCTGACAAGCTATGTCAAGCTTACAGGCTTCAAGCAGCAGAGGCTTGAGGACGGTTCGCTGTCCTTCGCCGCGCTATCACAGATTGAAATTTACGGAAAATACATTAAAAAGGAGATTGAGGGCATGGAAGTAAGAGATGCCGCTAATGCAAAGGATGTAAGATATTACACCACAGACAGACTCCGCGAGGAGTTCCACATCGCAAACCTGTTCACAAAGGACAATATCAGAATGGTATACAGCCATATCGACAGAATTATCGTAATCGGTATGAAGCCTGTATTCGCAGAGCTTAAGCTTGAGGCCGGCAAGGAGCTTGCCGCAGACTACTTCCTCCAGCGCCGTGAGCTTGGATGTATCAACATCGGCGGTAAGGGCATCATCACCATCGATGGCGTACAGTACGAGATGAACCCCAGGGACGGTATTTATGTAGGTATGGGTCACCAAGATCTTCGCTTCAAAAGCGTTGACCCCGAGAATCCCGCAAAGTTCTATATGACATCCTGTCCTGCTCACACAGCATATCCTATCGTTAAGATTGATATCACCAAGGCGCGCAAGGTTCCCTGCGGCAGCGTTGAGGATTGCAACAAGAGAGTTATCAACCAGTACATTCACCCCGAGGTAATCAAGTCCTGCCAGCTTGCGATGGGACTTACCGAGCTTGAGGTTGGTTCTAACTGGAACACAATGCCCTGCCACACCCACGACAGGCGTATGGAGGTATATCTCTACCTCGATATGGGCCCCAACGATGCGGTATTCCATATGATGGGCGAGCCTAAGGAGACAAGACACATTGTTATGCACAATGAGGAGGCTGTAATCTCTCCCTCCTGGTCTATCCATTCCGGCGTTGGAACCAAGAACTATTCCTTCATTTGGGCTATGTGCGGTGAGAACCAGGAGTTCACCGATATGGACCACATCGAGACTAAGGAGCTCAGATAATCAAAAATGGCTATGGTTACGAAAAACGATGACCGTAGCGTTGAATTTGTTCCAAAAAAGCCTCCGCGAGAGGCAATCAATACATAAAAAAGGAGAAAACAAATGGCAGCAAACTTCAATCTTGAGGGCAAGATCGCTCTCGTTACCGGTGCATCCTACGGCATCGGCTATGCAATTGCAAAGGGACTTGCACAGGCAGGCGCAAAGATCGTTTTCAATGATATCAAGCAGGAGTTCGTAGACCGCGGTCTTGCATCCTATAAGGCAGACCGCATCGACGCTGTTGGCTATGTATGCGATGTTACCGATGAGGATGCGGTTATGGCTATGGTTGCCGACATCGAGAAGAATGTTGGTGTTATCGATATCCTCGTAAACAATGCGGGAATCATCAAGAGAATTCCTATGATAGAGATGAAGGCATCCGAGTTCAGACAGGTTATCGATGTTGACCTCAATGCTCCCTTTATCGTTTCCAAGGCTGTAATTCCTTCCATGATCAAGAAGGGCGCGGGCAAGATCATAAACATCTGCTCGATGATGAGCGAGTTCGGTCGCGAGACTGTATCCGCTTACGCATCTGCAAAGGGCGGTCTTAAGATGCTTACCAGAAACATTGCGTCCGAGTACGGTCAGTACAACATTCAGTGTAACGGCATCGGCCCCGGCTACATCTCCACTCCCCAGACTGCGCCCCTTCGCGAAAGACAGCCCGACGGTAGCCGTCATCCCTTCGACGAGTTCATCGTTACCACCAAGACTCCCGCAGGCAGATGGGGCGATCCTGAGGATCTTGTAGGTCCTGCTGTATTCCTTGCCTCCACAGCCTCCGACTTCGTAAACGGTCAGATCCTTTATGTTGACGGCGGTATCCAGGCATACTTCGGCAAGTTCCCCGGCTAATAGAGAGGTAATGAGATGAAGAGTTATCAGCAGATTATTGCAGAAAATCTTGAGTGGGCAAAGGAGGTCTTTGCCAAGATAGATAAGAAGATGAGCGTCGTTTCGGTACGCACAAGAGATGTTGTTGCTCCCGACGGTGTAGATAAGAACGGCAGATATTGCCCCCGCAATCCTGCAAACTGGACCAGTGGCTTCTTTGGCGGTCTGAATGCAATGCTTTATGAGTACACCAAAAACGAGGAGTATCTCATAACCGCAAAAAGGCAGGAGGAGCTTCTTGATCCGGCTCTCGGTGACTTTGAGGGCCTGTATCACGATGTAGGCTTTATGTGGCACATTCTCTCCGGCGCGCTCTATCGCATCACCGGTGACAAGGCATCCAAGAACAGGAACTATTTCGCGGCAGCCTCCCTCTTCTCCAGATATGTTACCGATGGCGGCTTTATTCGCGCATGGAACCATCCTTGGAAGGGCAATAATGCCGAGAATTGGTCTATCATCGACTGCATGATGAACCTTCCCATTCTCTATTGGGCATCCAGCGAGATTGGCGATGACAGATTCAAGCAGATTGCTATGGCTCACGCAGATATGACACTCATGGATCACGTTCGTGAGGATGGCTCTATCAACCATATCGTAGAGCATGACAGAGAGACAGGCGAGATGGTATGCTCTCACGGCGGACAGGGCTATGGCGTTGGCTCCTCCTGGTCCCGTGGCCAGGCATGGGGTCTTTACGGCTTCACCCTCTCTTATATTCACACAGGCGAGGAGATGTACCTCGACACTGCCAAGAAGATAGCTCACTACTTCATTGCAAACTGCTCTGATGATTGGCTTCCCAGGCTTGACTTCCGCGGCCCCGCTGAGCCTGTATACTACGATTCTACCGCCGGCGCTATTGCAGCCTGTGGCCTTATCGAGATAGCAAAGCATGTTCCCGAATATGAGCAGGGCGTATATCTCAATGCGGCAGTCAACATTCTGCGCGCAATGGAGTCTAAGTTTATGAACTACGATCCCGATACCGACTATATGCTCGGCTACGGAAGCGTACTCTATCCTGACAACTCCAAGCCCGATGAGGTCGCTCGCATCACCCATATTCCTATCGTATACGGTGACTACTACTTCACCGAGGCTATCCTGAAGCTCCTCGGCTCGGAGTTCCTCCCCTGGTAATTTATGCAATCGGCCCATAGGCCTAAAACACAAAGCTATTGCCCCTGACGGCTCGCCGTCGGGGGCTTTTCTCTGAAATGTGATTTCAAAAAAGAAAGGGTAATACAAATAGCCCTGAGTCTAAAGCATTACCCTTACAATGTTTCGTTTGTCGGCTTGATATCTCAAGAATGATTCTGAGTGCCGCAAATGCGGAAAAAATGAAAATAATCGAAAGGGCTGATGCTATTGCTTTATTCTTATACAGCTCATATGCCTGTTACCCCAGCGCCTTTATAATCTCCCTCGTCACAGCCTCTGCCAAAATCCTCGAGCCCTCCTCGCCGTAATGCACCCAGTCCGAGCGCAGGGCATCGTCAAAGCCCCTTGTGAGTGAATAGAGGTCATTGAAGCTCACTCCCAAGGGGGAGAGAACCTCGATGGCTTTTTTGTTATACTCCTCGATATCGCTGTTTTTACGGAAGAAGTCGGGGCTGCCCCATTCCTCCTTGACCGAGGTGCTTAGGGCGAAGATGATTTTAGCGGAAGGGAATAGAAATCTTATTCTTTCATAAATCCGCTTCAAGGTCCTGCCGTAGTAGTCGATATCGGTAAATGGCTCGTCTCCAAAAAGCCGCAATACATCCCATAAACCGTTGTTCCAATGAACAACATCGATGTCCTCCTTTGGCGCATCCTTTGCCCACTCGTGCAGATATCTCTGGGTGTGCTGGGCAAATCTGCAGTTCTCATCGGGCGCATATACCGCGGCGATTCCCTCCAGATTTTCCTTAACGAATATTCCATACCCGGGGCTTCCCGTAGCGCCGAAGCGAATCGAGTCCCCGATTAAAAACACATTTTTCATTTTCCCGTCTCCTTGACCGTTATATTGTGATTTTTACGCATCCCCTGGCAGGATGCATTTTCTCTTTTGATATTGCTTTAATTCAAGTAAGGGCATTGCTATAATAATGTTATCATACATCAATGAAAAAGTAAATAGCTTTTCGGAATATATCTGTACGGCTATGGCTATCCTGAAGCGCTTAAGACGGTTTTCATCAGGGATGAGGAGCAAGCATAGTATTATGGAAAAGGCAATACCCCGGTACCGTGTCGAGATATTGCCTGTTTTTATTTAGAAATACAGAAAAGCGCCGTTGAATTTTCCTCTAGTTCAAAATCGACCGTATCGGTTGCCGCCTTTGGAATTTCAGCGCCGAATACCGACGATACAGTATAGCGCTCCGGCAGGCTCAGCCGCTTACTTCCGCCTTCTGCCGAATGAAGCCCTATGTACCCCTGCCCGAGGTAGACCACATCCGCCCTTTCGGTATAAAGGTGTACTCCCGAGGCCCTGAAAAAGCTTTTTAGCTCCTCGACAGTCAGACTGTAGCGGTCGGTGGTTGCCGACAGGTAGGGTATGCCCATTTTCTCGCAAAGCTCCATTGCCTCACTTCCCCTCTCGGATGCTACCGGCATGGGGAAGACCGCCGCCTTATAATTGGCTAGAATTCTTTCGGCATCTTCAACCCCGAAGGTGTCAAAGGGTACACCCGTGTTACCCATAGCAGTACGGCTATCGGCAATTCCGCCAAGCTGGGGCGAGGAGGAGAACAGCCTTGAATAGCCACTCTCGTCTGCGAAGAAAACAACCTCCGCTGAGGGGAAAGAGCCACCCCGACTTAAGTCGCTTTCATAAATCTTGTGCATATAAAGCAATTCCTTCATCAAGGCGGCATCGTCATACCAACCGCCCCACATATCAAACCACCATATTGCCGAGCCGCGGGTTATCTGATGGGCAAAGCATTTTCTAAGCGCCGAGCAGGATAGCTCAACCGTCGGAGGACCCACCCACACCGAGGCGCCGTCACCCGTGCGGTACATATCATCGGGATATTCACCGGGACGCACATCCTGAATAGCCCTGGTCAGATATGTTCTTATATCGCACTCGATGAAAGAGAGCTTGCCGTGAAACTTGACAGACTCCACGGGGATCATATCCGCCCAGTCGATGCCAAAGGCGCGATTGCCGACATAGGTGTTGGGGGAGGAGAAGAAGTCGATATATGGTGAATCCAGCAGGCATCTTAGTGCGTGTGAGCCGAAAAGAACGGTGTCACAGCACTCAAAGGAATAGCCGTAAAATGAACCTACGATCTGCTTATAGTCGGTGCATTCCTTGATGACTCTTGCAAAATACTCAATGCTTTTAGCCACCCCCTCGTTACAAAAGAGGGCATACCTGATTGCGTTTTCGTTCCTGTTCTCGCCCTTCCCCTTGTATGTGAAATCATCGGGAGAGGGAAGAGTGGCATTGCTCTCGCCATACCTCGCCTTGATCCAGCTTTGATACGGCTTTTCCGCCCCCTTGCAGAGGCTGCCGCGCAGATCGTGGTGGAACCACTCCTGGGTTTGTCCGCCGCATATCTGCCAGCCACCTATGCTATGGGCGTAGTCTGACTCCTTTATATGCTCCACAAATCGCCTTAAAAGCTCTGCGCCGTCCTCGCGAAAGACCTCGGAGAACAGTATCTCGCGGTAGCCGCCCTTGTTTGTGAGAACGCATTCGTCAATATGGGCTTTTACCCACCATTTAGGCATACTGACATATATTCGGGGGAATATCACCGCATCGGGGCAAGCATCAAGAATTCTGTACACCTCTCGCTCAAACTCCGAGTAATCCGGATTGCCTTCATCCTCAAACACGCCCACGCGGAAGGGGGTAAAGCCGGTTAAAGAACTGTTTATAGGAAGTGAGGTAAGCGAAGCGTTTACAAAATATAAGCGGCAGCCAATCTCGGCAAAATCCGCACAGCAGCTTCGCTCCTCAAAGTAGGTGGTATATGCAACGGCGGCGGTCTGCGCCCCGTCTACAAAAAGCCTCACGGCGTCACCTGTTTTTCTCACTTCGGTCCTGTGCATATTCATTCTCCTTTCGCCTCGGCAATCGCCCGTCTGATGTTCCAATCATTCGCCTCGAGAAGCTCGGTGGCACTCACCTCGTCGCAGGAGAGTATCTCCCTGACTATCCGCACAACTCTCTTTCTTAGCTTCTCATTTGATGGGGAGAGATTGATCATCAGGTTTTCATACACCCTGCCGCTTTTTGTCATAGCGCAGGTCGTTATGGTATTCAAAACAATTTTCTGCGCTGTGCCCGCCTTGAGCCTTGTAGAGCCTGTAAGCACCTCTGCGCCCGTATCGGTATAAATCGGTATATCGGCTATTCTTAATATTTTTGTATCGGGATTGGAGCTTATCGCCACGGTAACAGCTCCGCGCTCCTTTGCCTCTGTCAGCGCGCCGACAACAAAGGCCGCGTTTCCTGCCGCGGATATTCCTACCACCACATCGCCGGAGGTGACGCCGCTTTCCCGAACAGATGCTACTCCGTCATCATAGCTGTCCTCCGCGTTCTCGCCTGCCTTGAACATTCTTTCTCTTCCGCCGGCTATAATTCCCCGGACCATATCATACGGTACGCCGAAGGTAGGGGGACATTCGGCGGCATCAAGAACGCCAAGCCTGCCCGATGTTCCCGCTCCAATGTAGAATAGCCTGTTTCCGCCTTCAAAGGCTGCGTGGGTAGCGTCTATCGCCATAGCAATCTGGTCAGCCGCATCCTCGGCTGCCCTCACCGCATCATAATTTGCGCGTATGACAAGGCGAGCCATATCGGCTGTACTCATTTTGTCCATATGCATACTGTCGGGGTTTCTCATTTCGGTTCTTTGAATGCTCATCTCTTTTCCCTCCCATAGCTGCTCTTGAAATTATCGTAAAAGCTGCTTGAAATATCCGCGTCAGCCATAAGTCGCGCAGCCTTGCAAGCGCCGTAAATAGGCGGTAGCCCGCCAATTATCAGCTCGACATCGCTGTATTTTTTAATATGCTCCTGCATGATCTCCCTGTAATGGGTAAAGAGGCCGCCGCTCGCCACAGCGATAGGCTCAGCGCCATAAAGCTCCACTCCCGCATTCAATAGGCTCGCCAACGCCTCAGCGCTCTCGTCAACAATTCGCATAGCCTCCCTGTCGCCTGCTCGGTACGCATCAAATACAACCGAGGCAAGCTCGGCAATATAGGGCTTTCCCTCGCTGTAAATCGTGTTTACCTGCTCCCAGACGGTATTGGTGTTCAGTTTTTTACGGAGCATAGCGCTTAACCTAGAGGGAGACCTTTTCATATCCTCCTCGTAAAGCGCCACACGGAGCGCCTCTCTTCCAACATCGTATGCGCTCCCCGCATTGTCAAGCAGATAGCCCCAGCCCCCAATTCGCTTGTAACCGTCATCCGCCTTCACAAAAACCACCGAGCCTGTTCCGCTTATAACCGCCATAGAAGCGTTATCACACATCGCAAAAAGGTTGAAGGTGTCGCTTTTGATCTGTATCTTTATCTTGGGATAGCATTTTATTAAATCCGAATAAAGCCTTTCTGCGTGGTCGCCAACGGTTATTCCTGCAATCCCGAGGAACATAGCCTTTATCCCCTTATGATCCGAGATAATTCTGTCAATTTCCTCTCTTAAAAGCGCAAGCATCCTTGCGTATCCTATGTCGTTCGGGTTACAGCCGCCCTTGACCGAGCGCATCAGAACGCCGCCGTCAGATGAGATAAGGGCAAACTCGGTCTTTGTTCCGCCGCCGTCAATACCTAAAAACAGATCCTCGCCCTTAGAGCGAACAAGCTCGTCAATTGTTGTTCCGAACAGCTCGCAGATAAGCACTAAATTGTCAAGATCGGGGGAGGCAATTCCGCGCTCCCAGTTGGACACCGCCTGAAAGCTTACGCATAAAAGATTTGCAAATTCGCTTTGCGTCAGCCCTCTTTCAAGTCGCAACGCCTTTATTTGATTTCCCACAAACCTAAGGTCGATCATACTTCCTCCAAAGATAGTATTCTTTTTATCTTGATTATAACAAGCATTGCTTGAAAAGTCAATAAACTGTTTGTTTAATGCTTGACGAATATTCAATTGTAAATTGAGTTTATTTTCTGAAAAAGCCTCCCGAACAATAGCTTGATTTGCCCTTTATGGACACTGTGCTATTGCTCGGTAGGCTTAAAACTTTACACGCCCCCGGCCTTTTTGCCGATTGCGGTGAAGTATGGGCGTATCCCTTCAAGGATTTCGTCCTCTGTCATCGCCGCGGGAGTGTCGGGCCATAGGCAAATACCCGCCCCCTTTACAAGCGGGTTTGGAGCCTCGGGATTATTTTCCTTGTTCTTCGTGTCAAAGACATAGGGGTTCCAGTTTGCAAGAATCTCCTCAGGCGTAGCCTTTGTCGGCGGACGGTCGGGGTAAAGGGTATAGTAGGTGTAATATGCCTCAAAATTGTATACCTTGTGTCCCCTGTCAAGGTAGGTAAATACCGTGTTCTCGCCATTGTTGGCAGAGGCTGACCAGTAGAGAATTTCAAAGGAGCTGTCAAGCTGGGTGACACCTTGCCAGGCGGTATCAAAGCTGCGATATACATCGTCATTCCATAAATATATAGATTCGTACCCGATGCCCTTAAGAAGCTTGAAGATATCGTTTACATACAGAATAAAGGCATCATATGCCACAGCGTTTTCGTTGCCCGTAAGCGCCCTTGCAAGCTTATCCCAATGCTCAAGATTCTGCCACTTGGAGAGGCTGTCGTCAATCGTCTCGCCAAAGCCTAAAATCTCGTCTGCCCCTATAACAAAGCCATGGCAGCCAAGCTCGGCAAAGAACATTCCGTACTCCTCATACAGATTTCTTGCAAAAGCCACCGCCTCGGGATTGCTTATGTCAATACCGCGGGAGTAGGACATAGGTATCTCCTCCCTGGGGGCGCTCGAGCCATGCACGATGGACACCCTGCCATCCTTGTGGAAGTAATTGCCGATATCCGTGTTATAATGCTCGTTATATTTCTTGACGATATAGTTCATATGCCCGGGCGAATCAAAGGAGGGAATAACCTCAACTCCCCTCGAGCGGGCAAAGCGAACAATATCCGCCATCTCCTCCCGGGTGATGTACTTGCCGTTGTTCTGCGCCTCGCCGTTAGCAATGCCAAATACGCAAAGCTGGTCGTCGCCACCCGCAAGCCAGGGGTATCTCTTGGACTCCAGGCGCATTCCCATTTCCTCGGAGAAATGGATTATTATAGCATTATAGCCCACCTCGGAAATCTCGCCGATCAGCCTCTTTATCCATTCCGGCGTCAGATACTTCCTTGCGCAATCAAGCATGAAAATACATTTGTCAACATAGTATTTTGAATTGTCCATAGCCAAGCCCTCGCTTTCCTTGTCATATATAGTCTACCACAGGCAAGCCGCAAAAGCAATAAACATATGCTTGAATTCCTCCACCCCCTCGGGCCGGGGTAGAGCGAGGCTCCCTTGGAAAGTGGCATAGCCTTCAGGCTTCCTTATGCCGCTCTGCGCCTTGTTAAAGCAAAAAATCGCATTTAATACTAAAAATTTAATATTTATATTGCAAATCTCTCCTCCCCGTGCTATAATGTTATTGCCAAACAATCTTATTATTCGTATGCATAGCCATTTTTCTCTTTATGGGGAAACTATGCTTTTTTGTGATACCATTAAACCCCACGTTTCGTTAAAAACGCGGCTCCCGTTTGATGGTATGGCGAAGCTATGCTACGAATAGATTGTTTGGCGACAGTTGGAGCTTGCGTTTTTGGTGCGTCGGCTTCGGCTGGCGCACTTTTGGTACAATATAAGCACAGCACAGTTCATCATTGATGGATTGAGTGTTGTGCTTATTTTTGTTATAATAAGAATGCAATGACTGACGGGGCGCACTTAGAACCTCGCGTTCGGATAAAAAACT
>JAFTRB010000135.1 GCA_017462445.1 Clostridia bacterium | reverse complement strand
CGGGGCCAAAATCGTTTATGCGGTCGTAAAGACCTATTCCGTAAACCTCGTGCCTTATATATGCGCCCGTATCATAGCCCATCGCCGCCGTCCTGTTTGTGTTTGTGGCGTTCCTGAGAGCCTTTTTTCTTGAATCGAGCCATTGCGTTATCTGGAAGCTTATAACCTCCCTGTCATCGATAATCGGCAGGGCGATGTATTTTGATATGACCTCCAAAGCCTCGGTGGCATATTTGTCAAGGAAGCTGGATTCAAACATAAGGGCAACCCGTGTCTTGTTTTCGCTTGTATGATATAGAGATATTTTGCGACCTCTGGCGCCAAGGTAGGCATTGGTCTTTGTTTCAAGCCATTCGGGCGAGGCGCCCTCGCGGGAGAAATCTGAAATGCAAATAAGATAGATCGTCAGAAGCGAAAGCTCGTCCGGTGAGAGGTCGCTTATATCAAAGAGAAGATCTAAATAGGTTATATCATTTGCCTCTATCGGGTGAAGAATAAGGGGAACATCGCAAACTCTCTCCTTCAGCGTGGGGGTGGTATCCTCTAGGAATTCAATGTCCGAAAGCCCAAGAGTAGGGATGGTAGCCAAGGCCTCCTCGCTATCGGGGGTGGCCTGCCATTCCTCGAGGGCGCGGCTCTTTTGGATTTCGTTCTCCAGCTCTTCATCGGACAGCTTGTCAAGAAGGGCCTCCATCGCCCCATCGACTCCGTCGTCCTGCTCCTCGGTGGTCGGGCTCAGGCAGAGCAGGGCATAGGGGGCGTCCAGCAATACACCGTGCGCAAGGCTAGGGAAGAAATCTGTTCCTACGCGGGTGCGCAGGACGGAATAATGCTCGGCTTGGCGAAGCGCACCCGCCACATCACTGCCGTCGGCGAAGTATTCCGCCATATTTGATATATAGACAACACCCCGGGGGGTGGAGTCGGAGTCCTGCTCTCTGTATGCAAAGTCGAAGGCGTTTATTGTCGCTATGAGATCGGCTTTATCAATAATGCTGTCAAGCCGCTCGGCAAGCAGGGCGCGGTATCTTTCGATGCACTCCTTCTCCTTGCCGACCTCGACTCCGGAGAAAAAGACCTCTACCGTGGATACATCCTTAAGCTTGAGTGTCATATTGTTGCATATACCGCTCTCAAGGATTGCCGCCTTCAGTGGAGAAAAATTGGTGGCGCAGAGCGCGTTGGCAAGTACCGTTATAGCTGCGGCGTTTAAGTCCTCCTCCTCTTGCTCGCATTTTGGGAGCTTGCTGAACAGTAAGAGCTTGGAGGAGGGCTCCTCGTCAATAGCTATCTGGTACAGGGCGGTGCGCTCCTGTCCCTCAAGCTCATCGTCCTCATCTTCATTTTTTGGGTATTCCTTATAATCGAATTCGGATATATACCCGTCGATCATACCGAGCGCGCGCCCAAGATCTACGCTTCCGTCCAGCATACAAAAGGCGTTTGATGGATGGTAGTGATGGCGCAGAAGCTCGCAAAAGCGCTCGTAGGTAAGCCCGAGAATGTCCTTTGGCACACCACCGGATACATAGCCCTCTCCGTCATTTGGGTGGAGGAGCCTGTCAGATTCGCGGCTTATTATTTCTCCTAGGGAGTTGTAATCCTCCCGCATCTCGTTCAGCACAACTCCGTTTATGACTATATTGTCCTCCTCGTCTGCCTCGATACGGCGCCCCTCCTGCAGGAAGATAAGCTCGTTTTCAAGCACCAGGGGGTTAAAGACCGCGTCAAGATAAACATCCATCATATCAAAGAGCGCCTTATCAACCGTGCTGGAAACCGGGTATAGGGTGAAGGTGCCATAGGTGAGCGCGTTCAGGTAGGTGCTTACTGTTCCGCGCATCAGGTCGGCAAAGGGCTCCTTGACGGGGAACTTCTTCGAGCCGCACAGCACCGAATGCTCTATGATGTGGAATACACCGCTATCGTCGCAGGGCTCGGTCAAAAAGCCTATGGCGAAGCTCTTGTTCGTGTCCTCTCTGTCAAGGAAGAAGAGGGGCATTTTCGTCTTTTCATGGCGGAGGGTTACAAGATTGCCCTTGATATAATCAATGTACTCGGTTTTCTCTATTACAAAGCCGTGAAGGTTACAGTCAATCATTCGCTTCTCCTGAATATTTTTTGATAAAAGTGTCAACGATCTGCATATATCCGACGGGGTCGGTAAGGTAGCTTGTGCCGTGGTGAGCGCCCGGGAAGGTGTGTAGTTCACATACGCCGGAAGCCGCCTCTGAAATTTCCCGTGACATATCGGTGGGGACAAAGCGGTCCTCCTCGCCGTGGATAAGAAGGAGCGGAAGTCTTTTTTCTTTTGCCGCCTCTTTTACGCAGGCATCTTCAATTCTGAAGCCGCCATAGATGCGCGCTCCAAGCCGCATAAGTGGGTAAAAAATTGACACGGGTAGGTGCATTTCGCCTATTTCCTTCTTAAGAATTGCCTCTGCCGAGCTGTATGGGCAGTCTGCTATTACACATCGGACATTGCCGGGCAGGGGGAGCGCTGAGGCAAGAATTACCGTTGCCGCGCCCATAGATATGCCAACTAATATAATGGGGCTTTTGTCTCCGTATTTTTCATTATGCCAATCTATCCAGTCGGCAACATCCAGCCTTTCAAGCGCGCCAAAGGTCAGGCAGCGCCCTCCGCTTTCATGGTGAGCGCGGTGCTTGACCAAAAGAAGGTTGTATCCCCTCTTCAGCGCCTCGCTTCCTCCCCCCGACATATCCTTCAAGGGATGACTCTTGTAGCCGTGGCACATAATCTGCAAGGGAGCTGTCTCGCTCTGCCTGAAGTAGAGAGCCGAGAGCGGTGTTCCGTCTCTTGCTGTAATCGACACCTTCTCCAGTTGACGCTTGTAATGTTGCCAATCAGGCTCCGTGAAAGCTCTCTATGCTCGGCAAAGGATGGGCGATCAAGACCGTCATAGGGCTGTGTCGGCTTGCGCTGTCTCTTGAATGCTATGGCATAGGTTATGTAGGATATTAAGAAAACCAAGGCGAAAACAAGCAGAAGGAATCCCCCTATAACTATTGCGATTACAGTCGGCGCAGTCATTGTCCCTCCTTTTTTAATTTGAATTTTAATTCGGAATAAATAATAAAACAGTGAATTAATATAATAAACTTTGGTAAAATTATATCATTCATCAATAATTAAGTCAACAGTAAAATAATTAAAGCATTTCGGGTGGTCGATAAACCGTACAGTTAAAGAACGAAGAACAAAAAATAGAGAAAATTAGAAGCATTCTAAAAAAACTAGAAAAATTCTAAAAACCTATTGACAAGCAAAAGGAAATAGTGTATAATAGTTTCGATCGGTGTGAGCCGAAAAAATTTAATCGAGGTTGATATGACGAAGCAACGAGCTGTGATACTTGATATCATCAGGTCGGACAAGTGCCATCATACCGCCGACGAGATTTTCAAGCTGGCGAGAGAAAGACTACCCCGGATGTCTCTTGCGACCGTCTATAATAACCTTAAGGCGCTGGAGAAGGAGCGATTAATTCGCCGCATAACCGGAGATGGCGCAAGGGACAGATATGACGGTTCGTTTATACCTCACGGTCACTTGGTTTGTGAGAGGTGCGACAAGGTATGGGATTTCAATATCGACGGGTTTGATAGCATCTTGCTCGATGCTGTTGGGCTTCAATTCAACTCCTATGAGCTAAAGGTCAGATGCCTTTGCCCGGAGTGTGAAAATCAGGAAGCTGAGCTAACCGCAATCTAAAAACAAAAACAACATACAAGGAGAAAAAACAATGAATCTTAAGGGAACAAAGACAGAGCAGAATCTTATGACCGCCTTTGCAGGCGAGTCCCAGGCAAGAAACAAGTACACCTACTTTGCATCGGTTGCAAAGAAGGAGGGCTATGAGCAGATCGCAGCCATCTTCCTTCAGACCGCAGAGAACGAGAAGGAGCATGCAAAGCTTTGGTTCAAGGCTCTTGGCGGACTTGGCGATACTGCTGCAAACCTCGAGGCTGCAGCGCTCGGCGAGAACTATGAGTGGACCGAAATGTACGATACCTTTGCAAGAGAGGCTGAGGAGGAGGGCTTCAAGGCTCTTGCCTTCCAGTTCAGAGCAGTAGCGGCTGTTGAGAGGGCTCACGAGGAGAGATACAGAGCGCTTCTTAACAATGTACAGATGCAGCAGGTGTTCGAGAAGTCCGAGATAACCATGTGGGAGTGCCGCAACTGCGGTCACCTCGTAATGGGTACCAAGGCTCCCGCCGTTTGCCCTGTTTGCGCTCATCCCCAGGCATACTTCGAGGTAAGAAAAGATAACTATTGAGTTTCTCTTCATTCTTCGTCAGAATACTCGCTCCCCACGGGGCGAGTATTTTTTTATTGATAAAAAATAATTAAATTAATATATCCTCGTTGCAAAAGCTGTGGCAATGTGGTAAAATAAAAGGGTAGAATAAAAATCAACCCCTGCTAAGACGGGGCTTATACCTGCCGAAAAAATATAAATATCGGTATTGTGTAGCTTGAAAAACGGGTAAATTCTATAATTTATCAAAGAAAATACCGTCATAAGCCCGGGAAATAATATAACTTTGGAGGAGAATATGCGCGTACTTGTAGTAGATGATGAGGCGGATATCAGGCAGATACTTTCCATCCTGCTTGGTAATGCCGGCTATGATACCATCGAGGCGCAGGATGGTTTAACTGCGGTGGATATGCTTCGTGAGGATAGGAGCATTGACCTTTGCATAATGGATATAATGATGCCAAATATGTCGGGCGTAGATGCGACAGCCGCAATACGCAAGTTTTCCTCGGTGCCGGTTTTGTTCCTGACTGCCAAGTCGCTGCCCCAGGACAAGGAAAAGGCATATCTTTCGGGCGGAGATGATTATCTGGTCAAGCCCTTCTCGCCCTCCGAGCTTCTGCTTAAGGTCGATGCTCTCACAAGGCGGTATAATTCCTATGGTGCAAAGGACAGGTCCCTGGTCGAGGGAATTCGTCTTTCCAGCGGCGTGCTTGTAAATCTCGATGCGCGCGAGGTTGCCAAGAACGGTGTGCGGATCGAGCTGAGAGACAAGGAGCTGGAGGTGCTGTTCTATCTTGTGAAAAACCGTGGCAGGGTGGTCGGCGCTGTTGAGCTTTATGAGGCGGTTTGGGGTGAGATTGCCCTTCAGACCTCCAGCAACAATATAACAGTCCATATCCTGAACCTCAGAAGAAAGCTGGAGGACGATCCCTCCAGCCCTAAGGTCATAAGGACGGTGTGGGGAAAGGGCTATCAGGTTGATTAAGCTTATAGAAAAAATCAAAAAGCGCTTTTCCTCCTCCCTGAGGTTTACTCTTCTTACCGCTTTGGCGGTCAGCATTGTCTTCGCGGTTGTAGCTTATATACTTGTCAAGTTCGCTACCGGCTTCTATATTTCATCCTATTACACCACAGATGAGAACAGAACAGAGCGCGAGAGCCAGTATGCAAGGCAGCTTCAGGACTATGTTACGAGGAATGACCTATCCAGCGACGATGTGGCGGCCATCTCCAGATGGGCTAGGTCCAATCGATATGTATACATAATGATTCATAAGGACGATAGGCTTCTGTTTGAGTCGGGAGATATGGGGGAGTCGGATGACAAAGCTCCGTCGGTTGACGGAGGCGAGGGGAGCACTGATGGCTCCGGTGATAATGTGAGCGACGGAAAGGAGCCGCCTGCTGTATTCCCTGACAGCGGCATTACGGTTGAGCTTCCTACAAGAGAGGACCTTATCAAATACGCGGAGGAGAAGGATGCTCATCTGATAACGATGAAGGACGCCAATGTCCTGGTTTCCATGGCTGACTTTACCGAGTATTTTTACTATGACATATTCAATATATCGGCGCTGATTGCCGCGGCGGCGGTGCTTGTACTTATACTTATGCTTTATTTCCAGGGGGTAACAAAGCGGATAACTAATCTCGCTACCGAGGTAACGGTTGTTGCCGACGGAGCTATGGACCATGGAATTGCCAGGGACGGAGAGGACGAGATCGGCAGACTAGCGCGAGATGTGGAGAATATGAGAACGGCGATGCTTCGCACCGTTGCAAAGGAGCGCGAGGCGATAGAGGCAAACACCGAGCTTATTACCTCGATGTCTCACGACCTGAGAACTCCGCTTACGGTCCTTCTCGGCTATATCGATGTGATGAAGGGGCAGAGCAATAGTCCAGAGATGCAGGGCTATATCGATGCCACCGAGAAGACCGCGCTACGCCTGAAGAAGCTGAGTGATGATTTGTTCAACTATTTCCTCGTCTTTGGCGGCGAGGGGGCAGAGGTGCAGATGGTGGACTATGAGGCAACCTTGCTTCTTGACCAAATGCTATCCGAGCAAATTCTTCTTATGCGCGAGCAGGGCTATGAGCTGGACTACGAAAATATGCAGGGAATGGCAGAGGGGCTTGAAGGATACCATATTGTCACCGATGCGCCGAGAATGAAAAGAATATTTGAAAATTTGTTCTCGAATATACTTAAATATGCCGACAAGAGCGCACCCGTGTCAATTTTATGCCGTGTTTCCGAATGTAAACTATTATTGACAATTACTAATAAGGTGAATGAAAACGCCACAAATGTAGAGTCCAACCGCATAGGGCTCAAGACCTGCCAGAAGCTTGCAAGGAGCATTGGCATAGGCTTTGAGAGCGAGAGGCAGGGCGAGTATTTTGTGGTAAAAATGAGCCTTGATGCGATGAAGGAGGATTAATGCTAAGCTATAAAAATATAGACGAAACCGAGCTTTCCGCTCTTTCTGCCGAGCTTCTTCTTGATAGAGAGGGGGAGGAATACTTAACCGATATTCTGGATAGCTTTCGCCAGGTTGCGGCAGAGGGCGTGGATGTTGCAATATGCCACTGCCAAGGCTGCCTGAATGTAAGAATAATTGACGGGGAAAGCTGTATGTTCGTTTTCCCAATCCCTCTTTTTGATGATGCGGATGTGATGGGGGCTGTATTAAATGTAAGCGAATATTCCAGGCGTGAGCTTGTTCCCCTCACTTTTACCGATGTTCCAAGGGATTATATTTCCGAGCTTGGCAGGCTGTTTTCCCGACTCAATGCCTCGGTCTATGATGACGACGAGGACTCCTTCTTTGTGGCGGTTGAGAGCGAATGCTCGGCGCTTGAAGAGCTTCCGAGTATAACGGTGGATGATATCACACTTGACGAAATACAGGACGAGGATAAGCATATTTACGCCCGTCTTTGCTCTGACAGGGAGCTTAACAAATGGTGGGGATATGATGTGAGCGAGGATAACCCGAGTCTTGACGAGGATTATTATCTTGCTGTTGCCAGGGGAGAGTTCCGCTCAGGTGTCGCTGTAACTCTGGCGATCCGCCATGGCCGCGAGTTCCTTGGCGAGGCGGTAATATATGACTTTGACTATCGGGGAAGCGCCGCTATCGGCATCAGGATATTGAGAGAAAAGCAGGGAGGCGGTGTCGGCTCTAGGGCGCTCAGGGCACTTATTGAGCTTTGCCGCAGCCTGGGACTGAAGGAGCTTCGCACATCGATTATGGAGGAGAACGAGGCCTCTGTCCGTATGACAAAGAAGTATATGCAGCTTGTGAAAAGTGAGAACGGAAGGGCGGACTTTGTTCTTCCGCTTTGAGCCGATTGCCTTTGTTTTTGTATACCGTTTTGTAAAAATTGCGACATAATAAAAAAATGAACAACCGCGCGGCAGCTTTGTCCTGTTGCGCGGTTGTTCTATTAAAAATAAGATTTTATTTAACACGGGTATTGGCTTATAGCATATTGTGTAAACAAAGATTGTCATTTGCTTGCTATTTCGCCACCGCCAGCTCGCTGATGGCTATTTCTGCCGCCTCAAGCTCGGCAAAGAACTCGTCAGGGCTGACCCTGAAGGCGCCGTTTCCAAGCACAATAAACTGCTCCTGCATATCCGCGGTGACAACTCTTACATAGGAGTCCCTTGCCATCTCATAGGTCGCCCGTTCAATATATGCGTCGGCGGTCTGCCTTTCCTTCGTGTAGACCACAGTTGTGTTTCCGCATCGCTCGACGCTACCCTTGCCGTT
This sequence comes from Clostridia bacterium, assembly GCA_017462445.1. The sequence goes on along the minus strand of JAFTRB010000135.1, from coordinate 15,132 downwards.
CTTCACCCTGTATGCATCAAAGACTATTATAGCCTTGCATTTATTGAAGGAGGTGTAGCTGCATAATGCTCTTATCAGCGTATCCCTCGCAAGTGCAAAGTCGGTTTTTGCCAGGGCCGTGAGTCTGTCATTACAGTGAATGACATTATATCCGTCAAGTAAGATTATTTCCTCGCCACGGGGCTTGGGCTTCGCCTTCGCGCCCTCTCTTTTCGGCGCGGCATTCTCCTTCTTCTCGGGCGCAGTCCTTCGCTTCACCTTGCCATAGGTCGCCTCAAAGATGCGCATCAGCTCCTTGTCCTCTTCGGCTGTTCCGCCGTAGCGGACCGCTCTGGCCCTGAGAGGTATTCCTGCCTCCTCTTCACTGCAAGAGGTGCTGTCGCTTGGCGGTGCGTGCATCTTCCCGTCCGCTTCGTACCAGGGAACGCCGTAGCCGGCTCCGCCCTTGCAGAATACCGAGCCCGATGGATTTTTTTCGTCAAGCTCGGGGTCATAGCCCGACTCCCTTATAAGTCTTTCCCCGTCGGTGGCGGGGCGATAGGCGCCCGGGGTCAGGGTAATGCTACCGAAGCCGTGAGTATAGGCGCGCAGGATCTGTGGGTAGCTTCGCATTTGTTCAACAGGGCAGACACCGATAAGCGTCGCCTTGTCCCCGTCGATCATTGTGTCAATTACCTCGCCGTTCATATTGCTGATATCGGTGAGCGCTCTGCCCATATTTGTCCTGGGAAGCTCGATGGTAAAGTCAAAGGTCGGCTCTAAAATCACCGATTTCGCCTTTAATAGCCCCTGTCTTATTGCCCTGTATGTTGCCTCGCGGAAGTCGCCGCCCTCGGTGTGCTTTTGGTGCGCTCTTCCGCCAATTACCGTAATTTTTACATCGGTCAAGGGAGCGCCTATCAAAACACCTGTGTGCGCTCTTTCCTCAATGTGTGTCATTATCAGCCTCTGCCAGTTCAATGCAAGGGTATCTCTGTCGCAGTCCGCTGCGGCAACAACGCCGCTTCCCTCCGGCAGTGGCTCGATCAGAAGATGAGCCTCGGCATAGTGGCACAGCGGCTCGAAGTGCCCGGAGCCTATAACAGGCTCGGCAACCGTCTCTCGGTAGAGAACCTTTCCGCTGTCGAAGCAGACCTCAAGATCCAGTCTATCCTTAATTATTCGCTTAAGCACCTCCAGCTGGATCTCGCCCATCAGACAGATGCGTATTTCCTGTCTTTCTCCGTCCCAGCCAAGCGAGAGCGACGGCTCCTCCTCTCCAATGGCAAGCAGCTGCATATATACCTCATAGGGCTTGACTCCGTCGGGCAGGAGCATACGGTAGCACAGGGGCGGAGAAAGGGTGGTTATGTCGTCCTCCTCGATGCCGAGTCCCATACCCGCCTTTGTGGAGGACGGTCCGAAAATTGCGCATACGGTACCCGCTTTTGCTTCCTTTAGCGGTTGAGAGCGGTCCCCGTTATATATGCGTATTTCCTCGACCTTTTCTTCAAGCTGAGAGCCGTTCTTCCCGACAAGAAGGGTGTCCTTTGGCTTAAGGCTGCCTCCGGTAATACGGGCGAGTGTCATTCTCCGTCCGTTTTTATCTCTTGAGATCTTATACACCCTCGCTCCGAAAATAGTAGAGGAAAATTCGCTCTCTCTTGTGAATCTGTCCAGCCCCCGCATCAGGTTATCCACGCCCTTAAGCTTCAGCGCCGAGCCGAAGTAGCAGGGGAAAAGCTTGCGCATTTTTATCGCTTCAATAATTCCCTCGTCGCTTACCTCTTCGCTCTCAAAATACTCGTTCATCAGCCTCTCGTCACAGGAGGCAACCTCCTCAAGGAAGGCGGTCGAATCGGCAAGGGTGAAGTCAACGCATCTGTTGGAGAGGGTCGTTTTCAGCTCCTCGCAAAGCTCTCTTTGGATACGGTCGCAGATGTCGGTCTTGTTTACAAAAATGAATGTCGGTATACGCCTGGCTGAAAGAAGCTGCCAGAGCGTTCTTGTATGGGCGGTTACTCCGTCGGTTGCGCTGATTACAAGGATTGCATATTCCTGTATGGAAAGAGCGCGCTCTGTCTCACAGGAAAAGTCAACATGCCCCGGGGTGTCAATAAGTGTTATCTCGGTTTCTGAATACTCGATCATTGCCTGCTTGGAGAAGATGGTTATTACTCTTTCTCTTTCCAATGAGTAGTGGTCTAGGAAGGCGTCTTTTTTGTCAACTCTGCCCAGCCTGTCGGTAGCTCCGGCGGTGTAAAGCATTGCCTCGGAGAGCGTGGTTTTTCCCGCATCAACATGGGCTATTATTCCGGTTACTATTCTTTTCATTTCGCTCTCCCTTCTGCCACGGCTGTGGCTGCTTTATTCCTGTCTGTCAGCCTGCTCGCTCTCCACTTGGCCATTTTCTTCTGCCGCCTTGGAGCTATCAATCGCCTTGACGGTGTCAATTATACGGCAAAGAGCCTCCCTGAGCGAGCCCTTTTTCTTTGTATCGAAGAGGAAGAAGGCAGGCTCGCGCTCTGCCTTTGACAGAGTTTCCTCCTCGCCAAACTCACCTCTGTCAATGAGGTAGACCACTCGGTTTGGGCGCAGTCCGTGCGCCTTCTCAAACTCGTCAAGGGTAATTTCCTCGACAAGGCACAGCCTTTGGTCCTTATCCTCGATATTGACATACCAGCGCTCATCCTCCCCGAGAAAGACGAAGGAATCGTAGTCGATAACCACGCTGTGGCTGACAAGATATCCGCAGGCGGAGGAGGTAGAGGGGATTGGATAGTAGGCTATGTCAAGGCCCTCGCTATGTATCAGCTTATAGAGCTTGAAAATTTTTGAGGTGGTTACTAACCAGACATAGCCCTGCTTTGTTTCCTTCCTGTAATCGGAGGTCATATAAATGATAAAGTCAATTGGGGTGTAGAGCAGATGAAGTATAAGAATAACAAGGAATACAGGCGAGAGAAGAATCGCGCCAAGGCAGCAGCCTATATTCCAGAACGAGCCATTTCTGCGGTTCATAGTATCTCCTTAAGCATAACGGCCTCGGCATAGCCGAAGCCGTAAAATTATTTGGTTAATGCGTTTCTTATCCCATCGATGATCGACTTTTCATCGATAGGCTCTGCCCTCAGCACATTTTTTCTGAGCTTGAGGGTAACGAGGCTTTTGCTGAAAAGAATTCTGCCGCTCGCCTTGTCAATGATCCTCAGTGAGTAGCTGTAATCAATAGTTGGTCTTGTAGCCCTTTCGCCGTCTCGCGTGCCGAAGAAGTAGTCTATCTTCAGCCCCTCGCGGTCAAACCCTTCAAGGGCCTCGCGCACCGCCCGTCGCGCCTGTCTTTCGGCAGCCTGTGCCTCGCCAATGTGGGGCGCCGAGTGGTATTCCAGCTTTGCCCTCTGCCTTGCGGAGAAGCCCTTGACGCTGTCGGGGATAATTCCCTCGACGGGCTTACCGAAGCACTCCTGTATAATTCTTACAGCCCTTGCAGAATAGGGAATCTTGCCCTCCTTGAAGAAGGCGGGGGAGTCCTCGCGCTCGCCATCGATGATGAGAAAATCAAAGAGATAGGGAATAGTCAGGTCATATTCCATATGAACGGAATCTACCTTTTTCCAAAGGAAGCGCTCGCTTGTCAGGGGCGGGTAGAAAATGCTTATTCCCTCGCTACTTATCCTGTATATCGCCGGAGTAATAAGCGCGCAAATCAAAAACAAAAGTGAGCAGCCTACCGAGATCCAGCCCCAGAGCCACTTAGCCGTGAGGAAGAAGTAGATAAGAAATCCAATAAATGCAACCGCTCCAAAGACAAACGCAAGCCAGGTGCGGTTTAGTATAGTGTAGGTTTTGTTCATTTCTTCACCCTATATTAATGTTTATATAAAAAGTATAGCACAAGGACAGGAAAATGTCAATAACGGGCGCTCTAAATATAAAAGCTCCGGTTAGACGCCTGTCTTTGCTATGTAATGATTTCCTGATATACGGGATAAGTCTATACCCGTGTCAAGAAAAACATGGAGAGAACGCAACTTTTGCGCTCTCTCCATCTATGAAAAGGTTAACTATAATTTACAAAACTACTCGGTTCTGAGAGCGACAACAGGATCCTTCCTTGCCGCGCTTCTCGCGGGAGCAACGCCCGAGATAAGGGTGAGCCCGACGCTGAGCAGAACAAGCAGAACTGCCTGAGACAGGGGAAGCGCCGCAATGGCGGAGTAGTTGATGAGCGGAGCGAGAAGGAGGTTTACGGGCAGGGAGATGAGGTAGGTTACTCCCACGCCAAAGAGGCCTGCCAAAAGACCGATAATAAATGTCTCTGCAATGAAGAGCGCGCTTACATCCTTCTTTCTTCCGCCGAGCGAGCGGATGACGCCAATCTCCTTGATTCGCTCGACCACCGATACAGAGGTTATAATTCCAATCATTACCGTGGAAACCACAAGAGATATGGAGGTGAAGGCGATCAGGGCGTAGGAGACTACATCGATTAGAGTGTTGATGATGTTGATAACCAGCTCGAGGGTGTCGGTGAAGGTAACATCCTGTCTGTCCTCAAAGCTTAGGGTCTTATCTCCGAGCGTGATATCTCCCTTTTCGTTCCAAGCCTCAAGATACTCGGTGACTTTGTCCTTTTCGTCAAAGCTGATGGGGTAGATCGTAACAGCGTTGGCAAGAGAGTTACCTCCAAGGTTTCTTATAAGCTTGTCTCTCAGGTCGGTGGCAGCTGCGGGAGCCTGGCTGCCCGTAGAGCTCATCATATCGCTCATTCCCGTGGAATAGGTTATTATGCTCATACCGTTTTTCTCGGTTATGTCCGTCTTATTTCCATCGTCGTCATAGTTGTAGCTGTGATACTTGAAGGAGTAGGACAGGCCGTAGTAGGTAGATACAACAAGCTGTGCGGCATGATCATCGTTCATAAAGTATTCTACGAATTCAGAGTCCTTGTTCATATCAAGCACAGCCTCGGTAAGCTCCTCGGTGTAGTAGATACCCGAGCGCATCGAGCCGTAGTTGACACCCTCCTTGGGGCTGATGATACCGACAACACGGAGCTTAAGCGAGTCGCTGCCCTCGAAGTCGGCATTGACCTCGGGCAGATAGCTGTAACCGTGCTGGATAAACATATTAGGCTCGCCCTTCTTGAATACCGTGTCATTGGGGTAGTAGGTGAAGGTCTTGTCAAGCAGCTCCTCGTATTCGAAGGAATCACGGTAAATATCCGACTCCTCCTTATACTTGTCGGGATCCTTGGCATTCGCCTTGTCTATTGTGTCGAGGAATTCCTGCTGGCTGTAATAGCCGAATCTTGCAAGGAGCAGGTCGGAAAGCTCATCGTCTGCATCCAAAACAAGCATAACCTCATACTCGCCGTTTTCATTAATGCCGTCTGCAAGCTCGCCTGCCTTGATATCGTACTGGGAGAGTATGTAGTCGGGGGCGGAGGGCGCCTGCTTGATGTTGGGGGCAAGCATGGGTATCATATATGACATCATGGCGTAATCGGTTTCGCGGAGAATGGAGGAATAAAGATCGGTGATAGCGCTGATGGAAAGCTCTCTTTCAACATCTGTGGGCTTGCCGTCACCGTCCTTCTCCATCCCCTTGAAATCGGTGTAGAGGTTGGAGTTCAGGTTAAGTCCATAGTTCAGCACCATAGCCTGATAGTATTCCTTGGGCATAGCCTTGATGTATTCGATGTAGTCCTCGGTCAGGTCGTTCTTGACCGCGAAGTCCTGCATATCGTTTCGGGTTTCTATCAGATATTCGATAAGCGAGTTGATATATACCCTGTTCGGCTCCTTGATAATATCCAGCTTCTGCCCTGCGTCCATCATACCCGAGAGCGCATCGAGATCGTAGGTGTTCTCGGTGATGGTTATCGGGTTGCCCGAAAGCATATCGTCCTGCATAGAGGATACATAGCCCTTGATGCCCGCAGAGAAGGCAAGCACCATCGCAATGCCGATAATGCCGATTGAGCCGGCTATGCCGACCATTGCGGTTCTGCCTCTTTTGCTTATCAGGTTTTTCGCCGAGAGCATAAAGGCGGTGAGGAAGGACATCTTCGCCTTCTCGGCCTTCTTCGGCTTTGCCTTTTCTGTTGGCTCATCGACGTCGGTCATATCCGAGGGGGCGTTCTCTTCATAAAGCAGAGCTTTTTCCTCCTCCAGCTCGGCCTTCTCCTCCTCCTCGCTCATAGGATTTGTGTCCTCGGTGATAAGGCCGTCAAGCAGACGAACGATACGGGTGGAATATTGGTCGGCAAGCTCGGGGTTGTGTGTAACCATAATTACCAGACGCTCGCGGGATATCTCCTTGATAAGCTCCATGATCTGTACGCTTGTCACGGTGTCGAGCGCGCCGGTAGGCTCGTCAGCAAGGAGAATTTCCGGGTCGTTTACAAGCGCTCTTGCAATGGCAACCCTCTGGCACTGACCGCCCGAGAGCTGGTTTGGCTTCTTGTAATACTGCCCCGAGAGGCCTACTCTGTCCAGCGCCTGCTTGGCTCTTGCAATTCTCTCCTCCTTGCCGATTCCGGCGATGGTAAGCGCAAGCTCTACATTGCCAAGCACGGTTTGGGGGGGAATGAGGTTGTAGCTTTGGAAGATGAAGCCGACGCGATGGTTGCGGTAGACATCCCAGTCCCTGTCCTTGTAGGACTTGGTGCTTCTTCCACCAATTATAAGATCGCCATCGGTGTAGTGGTCCAGACCGCCGATAATATTCAAGAGAGTGGTTTTTCCGCAGCCGGACGGACCGAGGATTGAGACGAACTCTCTCTTCCTGAAGGATATCGACACACCGCGAAGGGCGTTCACCACCTCGGAGGAGGTGACCTAGTCCTTTTTGATTTCTGTTAGTTTAAGCATATTTTTCCTTCTTGAAATATATTTTTATAATTTATTATATAATTAATATGTGAACATTTATAGTATTTTTTATTAATCTGATAAAAATTTACATATGTATTTTATCTTTTTTTGATTATTCCCTTTGCGAGTCTTTTATTTTAACTTGATATGTGCTATAATTGGTATAGGAAAAATAAGGGGGGCGACAGACAAGATGCTTGGGGCAATAATTGGAGATGTTGTAGGAAGCAGATTTGAGTTCAAGGATTTCAAGAGTCGGGATTTTGTTTTCTTCACGGAGGCAAACAAGCCCACCGATGACAGCCTGATGACTCTTGCGGTGGCAAAGGGGCTGCTTAACAGTCGGGGTGACTGGACACAGCTCTCCGAGCTTACACAGAAGTATATGCACGAGATTGCAAGGAAGCATCCCAATGTGGGCTGGGGCTATCGGTTCTACCGCTGGGTGTTTGAATTGGATTCTTCAAGCCCCAACAGCCTTGGTAACGGAGCGGGAATGCGTGTAAGCCCTGTTGGCTGGGTAGCGAGAGATGAGGAGGAGGTCAGGCTGCTATCGAGGCTTGTTACGGAGTTCACCCACGGGCATCCGGAGGGGCTGCTCGGAGCAGAGGCGGTGGCAATGGCAGTTTTCCTGGCAAGAGAGGGGTATACCAAGGAGTATATCCATAAAAGAATGGTGGAGGACTACTATCCCTCCATTGATAGCTTTACCCTGGACTCGATCCGTCCGATATATTCGATTGATGACAGGGGCGAGTGGGTCACTTGCAGAGGCAGCATACCGCAGGCGCTTCGGGCGTTTCTTGAGTCGGAGGATTTTGAGGGCGCGATACGCAACGCCATCTCCATCGGCGGGGATGCGGATACAATTGCGGCAATGGCAGGCTCGGTGGCGGAGGCATACTACGGCGTACCCGCGCAGATGGAGGACGAGGTGCTGAAATATCTCTCGCCCGATCTTGAAAGCATATATTACGCCTTCAACACAATAAAGCTTCCAAGGAAGCAAAGAATTGACACGGGTATGGATTAGCCTTGAATAATGAAAACAATTGCTTACATTATACCGAGCGTTTTCAAAATTGTAAAAAAATATAATCTGTATTGAAAAATCTGACTATCTATGCTAAAATATAGAGCAGTGAAAACAATCTATACAGAAAGAAAGTGATTTTGCTATGAGAGAAAGAAAAGACATTGAACAGAAGTACAAGTGGGACCTGTCGGTTATATATCCGACTCTTGATGACTTTTACGCTGACTATAAGAAGACCGAGGGGCTGATTAAGAAATTTGCCTCCTATGAGAGGACGATGCTCAATAGCGCCGCCAGTCTCTATGAAACCCTTGCCGCCGAGAGCGAGATCGAGTGGTATATCAACCGACTCTGGCAGTATGCCTCCCTGGGCTTCTCGGTTGATACCTCGGACAATGCAAGCCAGGCGCTGAACGGAAAGGTCCGCAATCTGGCAATTAAGGCAGGAACAGCCTCCTGGTTCATCAACCCGTATATTCTCAGACTTGAGCCCGAGCAGGTACAGGCATGGTTTGCCGAGGAGCCGAGGCTTGAGAGCTATCGGCGCCGTATCGAAAAAACTCTTCGCGAGAAGCCCTACACGCTTTCCGATGAATGCGAGCAGCTGCTCTCTAAGATGGAGGATGCTCAGGGGAACGCAGGACAGGTCCGCTCGCTCTTCGCCAATGCGGACTTAAGCTTTGGCAAGATCAGGGATGCGGAGGGAAGACTTGTCGAGCTTACCGACACAAATTATGTACCCTTCCTGATGAATGGTGATAGAAGGGTCAGACAGGCTGCATTCCGCACGCTCTACAAGACCTATGCGCAGTTCGGTAACACCTTTGCCTCGCTTTACAATGCGCATGTGAAGGAAGCGACGACCCTGGCCCGTGTTCGCGGCTTCAAGGATTCGATTACCGCGTCTACCTTCCAGGATGAGGTAACACCCGAGATCTACAACAATCTTATCAGTGCTGTGAGCCGTGGGCTTGAGCCGCTCTATGCCTACTATGAGCTTAAGCGCCGCGTGCTTGGTGTCGATAAATTCCATATGTACGATGTCTATGCTCCTCTTATCGGTGAGATGGATCGCAAGTATGATTATGAGGAGGCGGTTGACGAGGTGCTTAAGACCGCCCGCGTATTTGGAGATGAGTATTATTCCGCGCTGGAGGCAGGTCTATGCGAGAAGGGCTGGGTCGATGTATATCCAACCAAGGGCAAGAGGGGCGGAGCCTTCTCCTCCGGTTGTCCCGGCACGGAGCCTTATATTCTTCTTAATTATACAGAGAGCTTTGACGATGTGTCCACCCTCGCTCACGAGGCGGGCCACTCAATGCACACCTACTTCTCGACAAAATACAACGAGCCGCACAATTCCTCCTACCGCATATTCGTAGCCGAGGTTGCCTCGACGGTAAACGAGCTGCTTATGGCGCACAGGAAGCTTGAGGAATGCGAGAGCGATACGGAGAAGCTGTATATTCTCAATGAGCTGATGGAAACCTACAAGGGAACTCTTTACAGACAGACGATGTTCGCCGAGTTTGAAAGAGATATGCACGCGCTTTGCGAAAAGGGCGAGCCTCTTACTGCCGAGCTTATCAGCAAGCATTATTACAAGCTTGTGAAGAAGTATTTTGGCAAGGATGTGGTATGCGACAAGCAGATTGCCTATGAGTGGATGCGCATTCCTCACTTCTTCACATCCTTCTATGTATACAAGTATTCCACTTGTATCTCTGCCGCGACTGCGATAGTACGCAGAATTGAAAGCGAGGGGGAGGAGTATGTCAAGCAGTATATCGAATTCCTCAAGTGCGGCGACTCTCGCTCGCCGCTTGAGAGCCTTCTCGTTGCGGGAATTGATATGACAAGCCCCGAGGTAATCGAGAGCGCAATCTCCGAGTTCGCCTCCTGCGTGGCTAAGTTTACAGAAATATACGAGCGCAGCATTAAGTAAAAGCTCCTGATAATTTAACACGCCCCGCGGCATTATCCGTGGGGCGTGCATTTTTGTAAACAATTATTTTCTTTATTTCTCCAGGCTCTTCAGGTAGTCGGCGCAGCGAGCGACCTCCTCTATTCCCGTGGGCTTCAGTGTCTCGCTCTCTACTACGATGTCCATATTCAATTCTCTTGCCAAAGCTATTATGTCGGTAAGAGGCACATCTCCCTCGCCAAGCGCAAAGCCCTCGCCGCCCAATGCTCCGTCCTTAAGATGAATCATCGGTATGCGTGAGGCGTTCTCTCTCAGATAGGTCATATTGTCGACGCCCGCATTCCAGGACCAGTAGGTGTCGATCTCGAAGTCGATTGGGGTGCTTTCCATCAGAATTTCCATTACGGTTTTTCCGTCATATGTTGTGAGAAATTCGGAGGAGTGGTTATGGAAGAGAAGCGAAATGCCCGCCTCCCCCAGAATAGGATATGCGTAGTTGAAAACGGCGATTGCCGCGTCGAGCTTCTCCCTGCTTGAATGGTCAAAGCCGGGAACTATATACCTCTTGTTGCCTATTGCATTATGGTATTTTATAGTTTCTCCGATTTTGTCCTCCGTCAGATCGTTAAGAGAGGAATGGGTGCCGATTAATTTGACACCTGCCTCGTCGATAATTGCCCTGACCTCCTCGGCAGAAAGCCCGAAGAAGCCGGCGGTTTCGATAGTCCTGTATCCAAGATATGCAACGCTGAGTACCATATCTCTGTAGCTTTTTTCTGCGTAGTCGCGTACGCTGTAGAGCTGTAAGCCGTATTCGCTTTTCATTTTTCTCTCCTTTTTGGTATTTCAAGTATGATTATGCAGATTTTGTTCGTTTGGGGTGTTTTGCTTTAATTATAATTCCTCGGGGCTCTTTTGTCAAGGCTGATGCCCTCTTACGGTGAAAAATACCAAGAAAAAGTTAGAAAAATCTTGTCGGTATAGTTGACAAAAAATGTGGAAAGGGATATAATAATTATAAATAATTAAAATTTGAGGTGGGACAATGAGCAATAACGAACTTAGCACCATTGAGAAGATACTTGACGAGGACAATATCGACAACATTTTTCTCTATGATGACGAGGATAATGAAATCGAGTTTGAGCAGGTAGCGGTTATTCCTCTTGACGAGAAGGTATATGTGCTTCTTTCTCCCGTCGAGGAGCTTGACGGTATCAGCCCGGACGAGGGTATCGTCTTTCTTATCGACGAGGTGGATGACGAGGATGTGCTGACCGTTGTGGATGACGACGCGCTTATCGACCGCGTGTTCAGCGAGTATGAGCAGCTTTTGGAGGAAGAGGGTGTCATTTGATGCCCTTTTCTCATTTTGTGGGCCGCGCTTTTTTCTTGGCGGCTGCCGACTCTGAAAACATAAAGGAGTATTTGAAAAATGAATCAGAATAACGAGCGCTTCTCTCGGCGCAGCTGGCTTGTCCTGGTGCTTTTCGGGCTTGTCGGACAGATTGCCTGGAGCGTTGAGAATATGTATTTCAATGTGTTTGTATACAACACGATAGCAAAGGATCTGGAGGCGATCACCCTGATGGTCCAGCTCAGCGGAGTTATGGCAACTGTCGCAACTCTTATTGCGGGAACTCTGTCGGACAAGCTTGGTCACAGGAGGCGCTTTATCAGCATAGGCTATGCTATCTGGGGTGTCACGGTTGCCCTTTTCGGCTTCATTTCACCCGAGCTTGTTACGGCGCTTTTTGCAACCAATGGGGCGCAGGCGGTGTCGATTGCTCTGGTTGCGGTGATCGTGGGCGATTGCGTGATGACGCTCTTTGGCTCTACCGCCAATGATGCAGCCTTCAATGCCTGGGTAACTGACAACACTCGTCCATCCTTCCGCGGAATGGTTGAGGGGGTTGTGGCAATTCTTCCTCTCGTCGCTATGCTTATTGTTGCCGGAGGCTTTGGAATTCTGGTTTCCTCCTTTGGATACAGCATGGTATTTTTGGTGCTGGGTATTGTGATATCAATATGCGGCGTGGTCGGCATTTTCATCATACGTGATAGCGAAAGGCTGACACCAAACGGAGGCTTCCGAGATATTTTCTACGGCTTCCGCCCCTCGGTCGTAAGGGAAAACCCCTCACTTTATATAACCCTTCTATGCGTTATGGTATACAGTATCGGCGCGCAGATCTTTATGCCATACCTGATTATTTATATGGAAAGCTCGCTGGGCTTCTCTGTGATAGAATACAGCGTTGTTTTTGGCGGCGCTATTGCTGTTGGCGCTGTGGTTAATGTTTTCCTGGGCAGGCTCTCTGACAGGCTCGACAAAACTGGGCTGCTCTACATTGCCGCCTCGGTGATGGGCGTCGGGCTTATTGCAATGTACTTTGCCAAGGGAATGGGGCATATCGCTAACCTTGCCCTCTTCGGTGTCTTCGGCTGTGTTATGATAACAGGATACATCTTTGTTACAGCGCTCACGGGCTCGATAGTACGCGACTACACGCCCGTGGCAGATACCGGCAAGCTCCAGGGCGTGCGTATGATTTTCAGTGTGCTTATTCCGATGATCGTAGGCCCGATGATAGGCAACGGAATTAACAGGTCGATGGGCGAGCTTATTGAAAATCCCGGTGAGACAGCAATGACCACCGAATATGTTCCCGCTCCCGAAATCTTCCTTGTTGCGGGAATTGTAACGCTTCTGCTTCTGGCTCTTGTTCCCTGGCTCAGAGCAAGCATCAGGAAGAGGGCAGCCTGATGCTTGTAGACCTTCATCTTCACACCACCGCATCTGATGGAACGGATACGCCCGAGGAGCTGATTGAAAGGGCTTGCGAATGGGGCGAGGCTGTGATTTCAATAACCGACCACGATACCACTCAGGGGCTTGAAGCGGCGAGGGCCTGCGTCAGGGGCGGAATTCGCCTGATAAACGGAGTGGAATTTTCCTGCGCATACCCCGGACCTAAGAGGTTTCGCTGTCACATCCTTGGCTATGGCGTCGATTTCACGCATCCTTCGCTTGTCTATGCCATAGAGAGCGGCAGGGCAAGGCGGCTTGAGAAAAAGGAAAAGCGGCTGGAATATCTTGCCGAAAATTTTGGAATCGTATTCACCGCAGCCGAGCTTGCCAAGCTCGACGAATATGACTCGGTCGGCAAGCTTCATCTGGCGAATTTGATTGTGGAAAGAGGGCTTGCCGAGAATAACACCGAAGCCATAGATAAATACCTCTCGGGCTATTCCTTGCCCGATGACCGTATCGATATCAGCCTCGCCATCTCTGCCATTCTGGAGTCGGGCGGAATACCCGTTTGGGCACATCCTCTTGGCGGAGAGAGGGAAAAACGAATCGATTATAGCGAGGTCGGGCGGCGTATAGAAATAATGAAGGCGGTCGGCCTTCGCGGAGTCGAGTGCTTTTACTCCAGATATACCGGGCAGGAGGCTCTTGATCTTGCCGCTCTTGCTGAGCGCCATTCGCTTCTTGTCAGCGCCGGTAGCGACTACCATGGTAAAAACAAGACGGTCGAGCTTGGCTCGCTTGGAGCAGACGGATACACTCCCTCTATGGATGAGGTAACAATACTTAAGGCGCTCATGTAGCGCAACGGAGGAAATATGACCGAAGGTAAAAGACCCGCGGTGCTTTTGTTTGGCAATGGCCCGCTCCGCGCCTTTGGCGGCGAGTCCTGGGATGAGTTTCTCGCCAGCATGAGACGGAGAGAGGATCTGCCCGAGGGGGTGGATTTTGTCAAGAAAATAAAATGCCCCGAGCCTCTTAAGGCCATTATAATAACCGGAGATGATGTGGATGCGGCAATGGAGAAGAAATGCCGCGAGCTTATGGAGAAGCCGCTTTTGGGGCAGGAGCTTTATGAGATGCTCCGCGCATTCCTGACGGTTGGCTTTGACCATATCATAACGACAAACTACACCTATGAGCTTGAAAGCGTTCTGACTCATCCTGCGCCAATCACGATGGGCAGGCTCCGCTCGATAACCCGAGGAAACAAGAGAGGGGCGGGAAAGCATAAGCGGCTTATAAGAACCTATAACGAAATCGCCATTGACGGCGTATCCAACAAGGTTTGGCATATCCACGGCGAGCTTCTCCGCCCGGGAAGCACTGTTATCGGTCACTACTACTACGGGAATATGCTCTTCAGGATCAAGGAGGAGGTCGACCGACTGTCCGGGAAGCGACAAAGCGAGGAGGCGGAGAACTGGGTCGAGGCGTTCCTCTTCGGTGATATATACTGTGTCGGCTTTGGATTTGGACTTTCCGAGCTTGATATGTGGTGGCTCTTAAACCAAAAGGCGAGAGCGAAGGGAAATGAGGGAAGGCTCTATTTCTATGACCCGATGCCAAGCGGCTATAACGAGAAAAGGGACCTTCTGTCCCAGCTGCGCTCAAGGTCGACAGGCGAGCCGTTGGTCGAGATTCTTGACCTGGGCTTCAGCCTCTCGGGGGACGAAAGTAGCGGGAGCAAGCGGATATCAGGCGGTGATTTTCGTGATTTTTATTATGCCGTGATAGCCGATTTAAGGAAAAGGCTTGCTAGGTGAGAGCTACCCCCGTGTTGAGAAAACTCATAGAATAACTTTATTTTGTAAACAAAAGATAACAAAACCCCAAGAGGCTATCCTCTTGGGGTTTTTGCTTTGGTTATAAATTATCGTTTGATGGAGATTTGTTTTGAATTATAATTCATCGTTTGATGAATCGTTGGATTTTGCCTCTGCCTCGGCGATAGCCTTGTTCTCTGCCAGACGGTTGCAGATATGGTTTATAAGATAGGTGGCAACAATGATAATGCTGACAATCATAAATACGCCGAGCATGCCGATTCCCATCCACTTAAGGTTGTAGATAAACTGAATAGGGTCAAAGGTGAAGTTGTTCATGTTTTACCATCCTTTCTTTAAGCGAAGAAGCCGAGGATAAGCGCGCCGGCAATAACCGATGCGATCTGTCCCGATACATTTACGCCGATGGAGTGCATAAGCAGGAAGTTCTGGGGGTCCTCCTCCAGCGCCATCTTGTGTACTATTCTGCCCGACATCGGGAAGGCGGAGATGCCCGCAGCGCCAATCATTGGATTGATGGGCTCCCACTTGAATATACCGGCAACGAGGTTGTACAACTTTGCGAAGAGTACGCCGCCCGCAGTGTCAACGATGAAGGCTACAAGGCCAAGGCCCATAATAAGACGGGTGCTGGTGTTGAGGAACTGGGAGGCTGTCATATTGAAGGCGATGGTAATGCCAAGGACGAGGGGAACAAGGTTTGCAAGAGCCTTCTG
>JAFTRB010000134.1 GCA_017462445.1 Clostridia bacterium | reverse complement strand
GCGTTGCAAGGAATTTCTGCCGAAAATAAGAGACAGGAATACTTTGATGTTTATCGGGATATGGCAGAGAAATATATTAAAGCAAATTCTGAAATGTTAAATAAGTACGGAGATGATATTTCTGTTGAATTTGACAACTCTGTCACATATTCAGAAAGCGGTGAAAGAGGTTTTTTTGATAGGTACATTGAAGTCTTTGTTCCTAACATTCCCGACACGCTTGAAGAATTCACCGATGGAATAGATATGATAAAATTTAATGTTAAGATCAGCGGAGACGAATACGAAATAATTTTTGAAAAAAACGATCTAGGTAAACTTGTGGTTACAAATCTGTCGGAAATTAATCAATAATTTAAGAGGCATCTTTTTTGTCAACACGCCTCAAGGAACGAAGCACCCCTGCGGGGTGCTTTTTTCTGTTCCTTGGAGGCGTCACCCGGAAATGAAGCACACCTGCGGTGCATGAAGAATGAAGCACACCTGCGGTACATGAAAAATGAAGCGCACCTGCGGTGCATGAAGAATGAAGCAGGGCTTCGCCCTATGAAGCGTGGCTTCGCCACACGGAGAGATTAGTGTGCGCTTCGCTTCATGCGAGCGAAAATTGCGGAGCAATTCGCGAGTGCTTCATGGCGCAACGCCGCTTCATAGAAGCCGTAAGGCTTCTGCTTCATATTTGCGAAGCGAATGCTTAATTTCGAAAGACGGTGCTTCATTGACAAAGCAAAAGGTCGGTGCTATAATAGGGTTAAAGGGGGAACAAGGTTATGGATTACTTGCAAAAACTAAAATACCATTACAGACCAGCTAAGGGCTGGGTAAACGACCCGAACGGCTTGGTCTATTTTAACGGATACTATCACATTTTTTATCAGCACGCGCCCGATTATGAGGTCCCCTGGAGGCAGCCGATGCACTGGGGGCATGCCAGAACGAAGGATTTTCTCTCCTGGGAGGAGCTTCCTGCCGCGCTTTACCCCGATTGTGAATATGACAAAGACGGCTGCTGGTCGGGAACGGCGATTGTAAAGGACGATGTACTGTACTTGTTTTACGCATCTGTATCCGATGGCAAGAAAACGCAAACGGTAAGCGTAGCGTATTCCTCCGACGGAATAAATTTTGAAAAATACAAAGGAAATCCCGTCATTGACCGCTATCCCAAGGAGGGTGGCCCGGACTTTCGCGACCCTGCCGTATGCTTTTTTGACGGCGCGTATTACTGTGTAATGGCAACAGGAAACAGGGAGGATAAGCACGCTCGCTTGCTCCTTTACAAGAGCCCTGATCTTTTTAAGTGGGATTATTTCGGCGTAATGAGCGAGTGGGAGGATTGTATGTATGCAGAATGCCCCTCCTTTATCCCGGGCAAGGATATCTCCCTTCTTGCGACCTCGGTATGTCCGCTTAAGAGCAATCATTATTTTTCTTTGATGTATGGCTGCTTTGACAGTGGCAAATTTACAGTCAAATATAGCGCCGAGGTAGATAAGGGCCCCGACCAGTATGCAGGACAGGTATTCCGCGACCATTTGGGAAGAGATATTCTGATCTCTTGGGCGCCCGGCTGGAAATATAAAGGCATCGCACAGAAGGATGTGGGTTGTATGTCCATACCGCGCGAGCTGAAGCTTAAGAACGGAAAAATAACCGCCTATCCGATAGAGGAGCTGCAACATCTTCTGAAGGATGATGACCCCTCGGTAAGGCTGACGGAAAACGGTTTTATAATCGAAAGAGAGGGACGCGAGCCTGTCATCTATATCGGTGAAATCAACGACTTGAAAATTATTACAGACGGATATCTTGTCGAGGTCTTTGTAAACGGTGGCGAGGAGGTATATACAGCCTTGCTTTGATGCCGCAGTACCTTTAATCACTCTGTTGCTAGCCCCTTCTTATTCTGTAACACTTAAGCTCATCGAGCCTCTCGCAGGCTGACCAAAAATCCTACTATATAATCAGAAAGGAAAGCATTATGCAAGGCAAGGTAATTCTTATATCAATTGACGGTATGCGTCCCGACGGTATGCAGACCTGTGGCAATCCCTATGTAAAGGAGCTGGAGAAAAAATGCTCCTACACCTACACGGGTATGTCAATGACTCCATCGGTAACTCTTCCCTGTCACTTCTCCATGGCTCATTCTGTTACTCCCCAGAGACACGGCATTCTAACAAACACCTACATACCCCAGGTTCGCCCGGTTGCCGGTATCTTTGAAAAAATCAAAGCCGCAGGCGGAGTGTCCGCGATGTTCTACGGCTGGGAGCCGCTACGCGACATTTCCCTGCCCGACAACCTCTTCTATGCGACCTTTATTCAATCCTACACCAAGGAAAGCACCGACACAGCTCTCACCGACGAGGCGCTCCGTGTTATTGGCGAAAGCAAGCCCGACTTCTGCTTCCTCTATATGGTGGAGACAGATGAAAAGGGTGGACACGATAACGGCTGGATGAGCGAGGAATACTTAAGAAGGATATCCATAGCCCTTGATAATGTAAAAAGGGTTATAGACGCCTATGGCGAGGAATACTCGGTTATCATAATGGCTGACCACGGCGGCCACGATCGCACCCACGGAAGCGCCCTGCCCGAGGATATGACTATACCCCTATTCTTCTGTGGCCCGGCCTTTCCCGGCGGACGCGAGCTGACAGGTCTGTCCCTGCTTGATATCGCTCCCACAATTGCTTCTCTTATGGGTATTTCTCCCGACCCGGACTGGGAGGGGCATTCGGTTATATAACCCTTCCCGGGGCTTTTCAGGCTATCTCGCGCTGCGGCCTTCGGGATAGCCTTCTTGAATTATTATCAAAATTGCGCATATTATAAATTATCTTGAAATTATGCTGTATTTATGTTATTATTAAATCAGTGGCACACAGAGCTATGCTTTTCGGTGTGCATAGCCTCGGGTGAGAACACATATCATATCTTCGGAGGATTTACATGGAATCTAAATTTACAGGCGGACTTCTTGGACTAATAGGTATCTCCATTCTTCAGGCTCTTATCACTGTTTTTACCCTTGGCATCGGTGCGCCTTGGGCTGTTTGCATCAAGGAGGCTTGGCTCGCAGAGCACACCACCATTGACGGTCGCCGCCTTGTCTTCGACGGCAACGGCGCACAGCTTTTCGGCAACTACATCATTTGGCTTCTTCTTACCGTTATCACCCTCGGCATCTACGGCTTCTGGCT
>JAFTRB010000133.1 GCA_017462445.1 Clostridia bacterium | reverse complement strand
GATGACGGTGGTTGAATATCTCAACTTTGTCTATGACCTTAAGTCCTGCAAGCTGGATAGGGAGAAGCATCTTGAGGAGATCATCTCGGTTGTTAAGCTCACCGAGGTAAAGGACAGGCTTATAGGCAACCTCTCCAAGGGAAATAAGCAGCGTGTCGGCATTGCCCAGGCATTGGTCGGCGACCCCAAGGTGGTTATCTTTGACGAGCCTACCGTCGGTCTTGACCCCAAGCAGATACTGGCTGTCAGAAACCTGCTCCGTACCCTTGCAAAGAGGCACACGGTTATTTTATCCACTCACATTCTTGCCGAGGTTCAGGCGGTCTGCGAGAGGGTCATTATCATAAACAAGGGCAAGATCATTGCCGACGAGAGAACCGAGGATATCGTCAAGACCATCGAGGAGGGCTATCGCTATCGCGCCAAGATATGCGGCCCGCAGAAGGAGGTCGAGTCTGCCCTCTCCCGTGTTGGCGGAGTGAAGAGGGTAGAGTCCACGGGCGATCGTGACGGAGACTCCTATGCCTTTATCGTAGAGGCGGACAAGGGTATTGATGTCCGCAAGCCGCTGTTTAATCTCTGCGCCTCGAGGAGCTGGCCGCTTATCGGCCTTGAGCCTGTTGGCACCGATCTTGAGACTGTATTTATCAGACTGGTTGACCGATCCGACGGAGTTACGACCGAGCCCACCACCAGACGGCGCAGGGCTCATTAAGGAGGAAAGAAAATGCTTGCAATATTCAAAAGAGAATTGAAGGGATACTTCACCGGAGTCATCGGCTATGTATTCCTGGTTATATATCTTGCTGTGGCGGGTATACTTTTCAGCTATACCACGATGTTTTCCATGTCCAGCGATGTGACCTCCTACTTTACCTTTATGCTTATCTTCTCGGCTGTCGCCCTGCCACTGCTCACGATGAAGTCCTTCAGCGAGGAGAGAAAGACCAAGACCGAGCAGCTTCTTCTGACAGCTCCGGTCTCGCTTGTGTCGATGGTTATGGGCAAGTTCCTTGCCTCCTATGTCATCTTTGCGGGCGCAACCGTCCTGACCTCGCTCTACTTCCTCTTCCTTATCCCCTATGCCGTGCTTCAGTTCATGACGCTTATCGGCAATATCGTGGCAATGCTCCTGGTTGGCGCGGTGTTTATCGCAATCGGCCTTTTTGTATCCAGCCTGACCGAGAACCAGCTTGCCAGCGCCATAGGCACGATAGCGATCATTCTTGCCTTCCTTGGCATTGGTCTTGTCGGCGCGCTTATCCCCGACAACTACTGGATCCGCTTTGTGTTTGACGCTCTGTCGATTTTCACCCGCTTCCAGACCTTTGTGAACGGATATTTTGACCGGGCATCCCTGCTCTATTATCTCACAGTTGGCGGCATCTTCCTGTGGCTCACCGTGAGGGTATACGACCGCCGCAGATACAGCTGATAGGAGTGCCGTATGAAGAAAATCTTGGAAAAGCTGGGGGCTTGGTTTGCCGGGCGCTCTGCCGCCGCCATTGCGATGACCGCGCTTATCGTGGCTATCCTTGTGGTTGTGAATGCGGTTGTCTATGCGCTGACCGACGCCTTCTCACTGTATCTTTACGCTCCTCCAAAGGAGGAGGAGCCGCTCTCGGGCAATGCGGACCGATTGCTTGAGAGGATTATCGGCGAGGGCGAGGAGGTTTCTATAATCTTCTTGACCTCAAAGGACAATATGGAGGGTCACACCACCGGCTCGATGGTGCTCGAGACCGCTCTTGCGCTCGATGAGGAGTATGACTTTATCAATGTACGGTTTGTCAACTTCTACACCGAGCTTGACCAGGACGGAAATCCTGTTGACCTGACAAAATACCAAAAGGATATGAAGGGCAACGAGGTCTCGCTCCACCAGAATGCGGTGGTGTTTGAGAGCGAGTATGGCTACCGTGTCCTGAACAGTGTATATAACGGAGTGGGCTATGCCGACTTCTACACGCTTAACTCCTCCGGATATATAACCTCCTACAACGGCGAGGAGGTTATGGTGTCTATGCTCTCCTGGGTAATGACAAACGAGCATAAGACCGCCTACTTCACACAAAACCACGGCGAGACCGCCGACGCCGCCTTTGTAAATCTGCTTGCGAGCGCAGGCTATTATGTCGATGTTATAAACCTTCGTCAAAAGGAGGTTCCCGAGGATGCTGCCCTGCTTATCATCAGTGGTCCTACCTCGGACTTTGAAAAGGGAGCAGAGGGCTCCACCGTTCGCGTTCGCGCCGAGATAGAGAGAATGGAGGATTACCTCAAAAGGGGAGGCGATCTTCTCGTTCAGCTTGACCCCTTGGTAAAGGAGCTTCCCGTGCTTGAGAGCTTCCTTTTGGATAAGGGCTTTGCCATTTCCGCAAAGAGGGATGAAAACGGCAGGCTTATCCGTGATATGGTAAAGGATGATGTGGATGCCATCACCACCGATGGCTATACCTTTGTGGCTACCCACGCGGACGGCTATGTTTCCGAAAGCATTCACTCCAACATATCCGGCTTTGGCTCGGGCAGGGTGCTGATGAGCGATGTTGCCTGTCTTGAGCTTTCAAAGGGGGCGCAGCCTCTGCTTTTGTCCTCCTCCACCTCGACGCTTTATGCCGGAGGAAAGCAGACTGCCTCGGGCGGCAGCTATCCTGTCGTCGCCTTCAACGAGCTTCCCTCCTCCGAGAGCGGAAATATGACCAGGATAACCGTGGTTGCCAGCATTTATCTCACCGCCTCCCAGGCGCTGATAACCGGCGGCTACTCCAACAAGGACTTCACATATTCTATTCTTGATGAGCTGTACGACGCGCCCTGCGCGCCCTACGGTATGAAGGGGCTGCTCTACTCCTCTACCATTCTTGAGAACTTCACAATGGGTACGGCAAGGCTTATCTTTGCCTGCCTGATGGCTATACCCGTGGCGCTGGGTATTATAGGCGCCGTAATAATCATAAGGAGAAGAAACAGATAAGGGATGCAAGGCTCGTTATTCAAGGGTAAGAGTACCCGAACAAAAATATTTACTGTTATTACAATTGTTGGAATACTGCTTCTTCTCGGTCTTAATCTTCTTGTTACCGCGCTGGGTATGACAAACACGGTCTATCTCGACACCACGATGGAGGGCTTTTACTCGCTCAGCGACAGAATGGTTGCCGCCTGCGATGAATTGCTGCTTGACCTGGAGAGAGGGAAGGGAATTCGCTTCACCTTCTGCGCGGACCCGGATGTGCTTATTGCCCAGGACGATCTGCGCGCAACCTACTTTATGGCGCTCAATCTGCAGAAGAGATATCGCGGAGTTGAGGTTATTACTGTAAACATCGAGCAGAACCCCACCGCGGTGGCTCAGTACAAGACCACCTCCCGCGCAAATATCTCCTACACCGATATAATCATCTCCCACGGCGCGAAGTACAGCATTCTTGCGGGAAAGAGCATGTGGACACAGGATGTGGCTGCCGGCTTCTTCGCCTACAACGGCGAGTACCGTGTGGCATCGGTAATGGCATCGCTCCTGGCTATAAACCAGCCCAAGGCATACTTCCTCACCGACCACGGCGAGAGCTATTATAACCCTGCCGAGCCGGACAGCGAGATGAGCCTTGCGAATGCGGCGCTGCGCGACCTGCTTGTGGAGAGGGGCCTGGATATAGCCCTGTTGAATATCAGCGAGGTCGATAGAGTTCCCGAGGACTGCGCTCTGCTTATAATCAACAACCCGAGGCTTGACTTTGCCACCGACCCTGACCGCTATGATGAGCTTGGATATGTGTCGGACACCGAAAAGCTTGACAGATATCTTGTCAGCCACCAGGGCGCGATCATTGTAAACAAGGGCTATGATGTAGTATTACCTAACCTGGAGAGCTTTTTAAGCGAGTGGGGCTTCTCCTTCAGCAATTCGCTGGTCAAGGACCCCGAGAACAGCCTTCTTGATATCGGCGAGGAGGGGACAACCATTCTCGGAGCTTATCAGCAGCTGGAGACCGACTTTGGCTACGGCTACTACCAGAATTATGCCGGACTTGCCTCCGCCCCCAAGATGGTGTTTACAAACAGCGGCTATCTTGAGTGCTTCTTCAGCGACGGCAACTCCTTTGCCGAGCCGGGAAACGCAAACACCTCCACCACCTACACCGACTTCATCGGTACATCCGATAAGGCGGTTGCCTACGAGGGCCCTGGCAGCACGGTTATTACCACCACCGAGGGCTACAAGGCGCTGGCAGGCGCATCCGTCCGTGTGAGCCTTGACAGCGTGACGATGGAAAAGACCTATTCCTATATATTCTGTACTGCCTCTGCAGACTTCTTCTCAAACGAGCTGCTTGGCAATCATTCCTATGCCAATTATGACATTATGGCGTCGGTTATAACAAACATTTCCAGGACCGACAGATTTGCGGATATAAGCCTGGGCGGCGACTCGGGCAACTCCATCTCGATGGGCGGTAAGGCAAGCATTCCCTCCGACCTTAAGGAGTATGCCTTCGATGTCTATTCCGCCTACGGACAGATTACGGAAGATAACTTTATAAAGACCACCCTGGGCTTCTCGCCCTCCACCCGTGTCGTATTTACGGTAATTATTATGCTTGTTCCCGTGGCGGTGCTGGTGCTTGGTGCGGTCGTCTTTATAAAGCGTAAATTCCTGTAAGGAGGGCAGAATGAAAGCGGTTAAAAAATTCAAGCTACAAAAAAACCACATCACTCTGATAATTCTCTCCCTGGTTCTTGTTGTTCTGATTGCGGGCTATCTCATCGTGGACGCGGTGATTGCAGCCCTTCCCGAGGAAAGCGAAAAGCCTACCTATGACCTTGAGGAGGGCGAGTCCCTCTTTGCCGGTGTGCCGGTGGCATACCCCAGGGTCGAGGAGAAGCAGATGACCTATATCTACATCGATAACCACAAGGCGACCTTTGACCTTACCCGTATGGGAAGCGAGTTTATCCTTGGCTTCGGTGATATGGACGGCGACAATGTTCCCGACTCCTACCTTCCTCCCATTGTCGGAGCGGAGGGGGACTTCAAGTATTCCACCCTCTATGCGGTTAAGATGAGTGCAGACGGCTCGACCGCTGAGGGCTATCTTCTGACCTATCTCATCTCGGGCATAGGCACGATGTACTTCGACGAGAGAATTGCTCTCCCCTCTGCCGAGGAGGATAGCGCCAAGAGGACAGAGATGCTTCTGAAATACGGCTTTGCCGAAAGCGAGAGGCAGGATGTCTACTTCTACTACGACGAGACGGTGACGGGCGAGGACGGCAAGACCGAGACGGTTAACAAAATGCGCCGCATAACCCTTGGAAAGCAGCCGAAGAACAACCTGGGCTACTATTACATGGTTGCCGACGAGGATGGTTACAGAGATGCCATCTACTACACCTCCAACACCTATCTTGATTACTGTGTGGGCGGCTTTGAGACCTTTATAAAGGGACAGCTTATAGCGCCCGGCATTCCCAGCGATACCACCTACGGCCCTAACCTGACCACGGCGCTGAGGCATTGGAGAAACGAGCTTCACGATACCGAGGGGGAAATAATCAGTCCCGAGTCCGACCTGGTTGTGGTGCAGGGAACCTCCCGTGTGCCGCTGAACAAGGGGGCGGACTATGTGCTTCCCGAGGGCGCGCAGGCGGACGGCTACACCGGCTCGGAGCTTAAGACGATGAACTTCAATCTTAAAGAGATGAGGGATTCGCACCCCGACTACGAGCGCTTTGTAAAACTGCTGAGCTGTAAGGCGGTCGGCAAGTATTATGATGTCAGCACCAGCGTAGCGACCGGCAAGCCGATAAATGTTTCCCTGAAATCTCCGCTCTCCGAGTCCGAGTCGAAGATACTGGACTTTGAGAAGGCGACTACCACTCATAAGTATGAATACACCGTTCACTCTATTCTGTCGGTCAAGGGCGGAAACGGTGAGATCGACAAGGTGGGAACGATAATCGGCAAGAGCAATCTTGTCACCGCGCTTGTCACCCTTAAGATAGACGGGGCAGAGCAGTATACCGAGCCTCAGAAAATGCTTATCGACCTTACCGATGTGATGCTCGCTGACGATGACGAGGCGGCTATGAGAAAGCTTAAGATCGGCGAGGTTGATGGCGGATACAGCTATTCTATCACCTATCACGAGCTTAACTACAAATACACGATTATGGGGCTTGATGCGGTTATCACCGAGACAGACGAGTTGACCGATGAGGGAACTCCCGTCGGGGACAGCGATCTGGTTATCATTACCTATAATTACTATATTGACGGCAAGAGCGCCAACAGCGTGGTAAGGCACGCAATGCTGGACCTAAACGACCCCTCGCTTCCCGCGGAGGCGGTTGAGAAGATCCGCGCCATGAAGGTTGGAATGCTTGAGCCTGACGAATATTTCGATATCGAGCTTACTTACAGCGAGCTGGATGCAAAGCGCTCGGCAGAGGCGATGGTTATAACCGCCATCACCGCGATATATGACGCAGAGGGCGCTCTGATAGATACGGTAGCGGAGGATTCCTATGTAACCTTTGATTACTATCAGGTAATCGAGGGAAGAAAGACCTCCACGACCAGCATCACTATCTCTATGAAGGACGCCGACGAGAGAAAGTGGGAGGGCTTAAGCCAGCTCCTGCTTGGCAAGAAGTGCGATGGCGGCTATGAGCTGGAGCTTTACAGCCGAACCTATTTCTATGAGACGGTTGATGATTTTGTGACCTATGTTCTCTACGACATAGATTACTTCATCACCTCCGAGATGGTTGTATCCTTCGCCTTTGTCAACGCCTCCGAGCGCGATCCCTTCTATGGCGATATCTACTTCAAGAACGAATTGAACAACGCCTACAAGCTGTACGGACTTAACGCCTCCTCCTGTGAGAATCTGGTCCGCTTCCTTGGCGGCTTCTCCTCGGACAGCACCTCGGCACCCGGCCTTTCGGGCGAGACGGTTGCTGTCGGACTCACCTTTGACAATATGGTGAAGTACGGGCTGTTCGCCCACTCCATCTACTTTGAGCTGCCCCGCGGTATCTACGACAAGACCGAGGTAGAGGGCGGCTATGAGACCGACGAGAACGGCAATATCGTAATCGATGACCAGCTTGCCGAATACGGCTGGTACGGCACACTCGGCTTTAACCTCTATATCTCGGAGGTCAAGGTGGACACCGAGGGCAACTCCTTCCGCTATGTCGGCTCGGATATGTATGACCTGATTGCCAAGGTTCCCGCCGAGGGCTTTGAGTTCCTGGACGCCTCCTTTGTGGAGTTCTGGGCAAGACCTTATCTTGTGCTTATGAATATCAATAACCTCGATTCAATATCCCTCGATTTCAATATGGAGGATTTGTCGGGCAGCTTTGACTTTGAGCTGGAGCATGAGATCTGGTATGTGGGTATGGAGAACGGCAAGGTCGTTGCAAAGCTCGAGCCCTTTGAAGGCTCCTCCAAGGCGAACAAGCAGTTTGTGACAGTTACCCCCTCCGCCGATGCGATGGACACCAAGCTTGGCGAGATAATGAAGGACAAGGGACTGGACAAGCTGAGCCTCTCGGTGCTTTATAACGAGCTTTATAACGGCGGCAAGGAATACTATGTCAACGGCAGCGTTGACACGGTCGGAGTGTCCAACTTCAAGGAGGCCTTCTCCATTCTTCAGATGACACAGTATCACGGTACAGTAACCGATGAGGAGAGGGAGCTTGTTCACGGCGACGAGCCGATGGAGCCTATCCTTTCAATGAAGGTCAAGGTCGTGGACAGGAGCAAGTATTATGTGTATGACTTCTTCCGCTTCGCCGACAGGAAGGTTATGGTAACAATGTACACCGTTGACGGACAGGGCAACCTCCTCGACGGCGGCAAGACCTCCGACTTCTTCATTACCACCCGCGCCTTCCAAAAGATAGTTCGCGGCTTTGTCGGTGTGCTTAACGGCGAGACGGTTTCCACCGTTCCAAGCTATCCTGATGAGAAATAATCCCCAAAAAAGAGAGGGGGCATGGCGCAAAAACCCCCTCTTTAAATAAAAATGCAAAAAAATTAAAAAAACATTTGCTTTTTTAAAAAATATATGCTATAATATAATGCACGCTTATATTTAATAAAAAAATAATAAAATACAATGAGGATTTACCAATGAAAAAGAGAATTATCAGTTTAATTCTTGTTGCGGTAATGGCTCTTCTCACCCTTGCAAGCTGCGGATACAGCTATGCAAACGATGATATGACCAAGTACGCAACATTCGACAAGGATGCCTTCGAGAAGGCTCTTCAGGAGAGTCTTAAGATTGAGGACGGTGACTTTGGTACCGTTGAGTCTGTAAGACTTGAGAAGGTACAGGACAAGATATTCACCTCTCTTGCAGGCACTGTTGACGCAGACGACAAGGTTTATGAGGGCGTAGCGGGCAAGTACGATGTTTACTACTACTGCTACTACTACACCGCCGTAATCGATGGCGTGACCTACACCTTCAGCACCACCACAATGCAGGAGTCCAAGGCTACCAAGCTCCAGCTTGGTCTTAGCTCGCTTGAGAAGCTCAACAAGGACATAGCAGACGCTCTTGCAGAGCTTGACCTTAAGGACAAGGCCTACAAGACTAACAGCGACACCGATACCAAGACCGAGACCGGTGATATCGTTTATGTAACCTACACCAAGAGCTACTCGGTTCCCAAGCTTAAGGACAACGGCGAGCCCGAGCTTGATGCAGAGGGCGAGCCTCTCTACGAGGAGAAGAAGACCACCGTTACCTACGAGTGCATCACCCTTCCCACCGTTCCCACCGCGGCTGAGGGCGAGGAGGCTCCCAAGCTTACCTTCCTTGAGCAGCTCGTTGACAAGAAGGTCGGCAAGGTTTCCGACATCACCGTTAAGGAGACCATCGACGGCGAGGAGTATGATGTTAAGTATTCCTCCATCAACATCGGCTGGATCGTTGAGGGCGGCAAGGATTCTGTTGCTACCGTAACCGAGGTTACTCACACCGAAAAGAAAGAGGTTGCCGACATCTATGGCGAGAAGCACAACCTGAAGGATGTTGAGCTTACCTACCACATCTATCCCGTATACTATCTCTCCGTTCCCTCCGCTCTTAATATCGAGCTTGTGCTGGTAGACCTTCTTGGCTCCTCCATCACCGCAAAGGAGGACTTCGACGAGGATGGCGAGATCAGCGAGGACGAGGAGGGTACTCTTCCTATCTTCGATGACGAGTCTCTTAAGAATGGCGACAAGACCATCTCCGCTCTTATCGAGGAGCTTTCCGAGCTTATCGCGGACCTTGACGAGAAGGAGAAGGAGCTTGATGACGCAGAGAGCGCTGTAACCAAGGCGGAGGACGCTATCACCAAGGCAGGTGGCGAGGACAAGGCTACCACCACACAGAAGAATGCTCTCAAGACCGCCAAGGAGGAGCTTGACAAGGCTCAGAAGGCCTTTGACGAGCAGGACAAGAAGGTTAATGACAAGATAGCCGAGATCAAGGGCTGTGGCTCTGATGTTGAGGCTAAGATCATAGAGCAGTATGAGGATCATGTATACGAGGGCCTTGAGGATGCCTACAAGCAGGAGCTTAAGGATAATCTCGCTAAGGAGATCTTCGACTTCGCAAAGAAGTACATCACCTACAAAAAGGATGCAAGCGGCAAGCAGGTTCTTCCCTGGAATGCTGTGAACGATGCGTATAACCGCCTTGAGAACAACTATCTTTACAAGTTCCACACCGG
>JAFTRB010000132.1 GCA_017462445.1 Clostridia bacterium | reverse complement strand
TCACGCCGAGGTTATGGAGCTTTCCCTCGTGGATATAATCACCACCAGCAACGATACCCCCTTCGCTCCTTATAGCGTAGGAAGCAAGGGCGATTGGTAAAAGCCCCTATTAACAAACAACAGCTTTTGAGGTGAATATGTATATCAGCTTTAAGAAGGATGCCTGGGACGAGGGCGCTGTTACACACGCATATACCTACCGCTTCCCCTTTACCAACCGCTTTGTACAGAGGGACAGCTACATCGAAAATGCCATTAACGCAGAAATGCCGGACGGCTTTGACTACCTTTCGCTGTTAAGTCGGGACAAATATCCCCTCGGCACGAAAATAACCGTTAACTGCTCCTTTTCGGGAAATGCCGCGCCCCTGTTTGTTGTGGCGGAGTCGCTTGATTTGTGCGAGGACGGCGCATATCGCTATGGCAACTTCTTCGAGATCGTTCTCTATAAAAATGGAATAAATGTCTGGAGAATGTGGAGAGAGGAAAACGGAGATGTTGCCTGGCACAAGCGCCTGAGTGCCCGCTTCCCTGTTACAGAAAATCAGCTCCACAGGGTTTCGGTAAGCCTTGACAAAGGCTATATTACCGTCTCTATCGATGATATGCTCTTCAGCTTAAGAGCCGATGACCTCTTCGAGTCCTTCCATCTTGGCATTACCGGCTGCGAGGGCCCCTGCAGATTTTATGATATGGAAATAGAGTAACCCTGCCAATCTCTCGCTTTTCTTAACACGGGTGCCCACTTAATATAAAAAACTCTCTGCAAATTCAGCAGAGAGCTTTTTTCTAGCTTTATTACTTGCTTTTATTTCTTTCGTACCACTGCCAAAAGGCATCGGTGTATTCTTTCACTGCCTCCTCGCCAAAGACATCGGGCAGAAGCGATACACAGGGATAGCCTCCGTCAAGTGAAAGGATAAGCCTTGACTGGGCAAGATAGAAGTCAACCGGTGGCACAGCCGTGTTTGCCCCCAGGTGGTCAAGATTGAGTATCATACCGCCCGAGGAATACTTGCAGACCTTGTAGTGCTCCAGCGTTACACCGCGCCATTTGCCCTCGGCGTCATAAACCACATCGTTTATCCTGAGCGTGTCGCAATATTTGGATGCGAAAATATCGGGTATGTGGCACTCTACCTCAACCGCGGGATCGATTTCCTTGACAACCCGATACATAATCTTAAGCAGCTCCTTCATATCTCGCTTGTTGCCGTAGGCCATATCAAGCTTGAGCTTACGGAAGCCCATACCGATATAGTAGGAGAATATTTTTCTGTAATAGTCCTCAAGAATGGGCGAGGGCTTGATAAACACCCACTTCAGTCCGCTCTCGGAGCTGCTTATATATGTGCTTCCAATAAGTTCAGGATGCGCCTTTGCCAACTCGCAGTCGGGAGTGAAGGTGAAGGGGGCAAACCAAAGCCCGGGGATAAAGCCCTCCCTTGTCATATCCTTGACAAGCCTCTCCATATTCGGGAACTTCTCTCGGTCTATCTCCCAGTTGCCGTATATTCTGCTGCCACCGGCGGCATATTGAGTGTCCCAGCCGTCATCAATCGTCAGCTTTCCCACGGGAAGCCCAAGCTTTTTCACCCTTGCCATATAGTCATATACAAACTGCTCGGTTATGCATAGCTGCATATTTTTTGAGCCCTGCTTTGCCGCCTTATGCTTCTGGTCCACCCAGGTGCAGTATTCAAGCTCTGACCAAAACGGCTGAGCAGGTACCCTTTCAAAGCCATCAAGGACCAGGGAATTGTACCTCTCCCATTCCTCATAGGGGTTACAGCTCTCGTTGTAATATAGCTCCTGACCGGGATAGCATCTTACAGTAAGCCTGCCAAGTCCGTCATACTCAAACTCACCACCCATCTCATTCATAAAGCCAAAGAACCCCTGTCCGACAAGCACCACGGGCGAGCCGGAGGTGCTGGAGCAATTTATAGTGAAGGGGTTAAGCTTGAAGGGGTCATATCTATAATAGGTATTCGCTCCCCAAACATTATAAAATGGCAGGTAAAGCGGCGGCTCTACCGAAAAGCTGAACACTCTTTCCTCTTGACACTTAATTCTCATTTTGTTCTCCTCCGGAAAATTTAATTACTGTAGTCCTAATTATATCACACACAATAAATAATTTCAAGAGAGTGATTGCATATAAAAAGCAGACACACAGAAGACCTGTATGCCTGCTTTCGTTCAGTATTCTTTTATTGCCGAGAGGCGACCTCACCGTGCGCAGTGCAAAAATCACTCACACAGAGAAGCCTCTCACAAGGATTTGGCAATTACCAGCCGTAGCCGAGATCGACATCGGGGGACTCAACTCCCCGGGAGGTTACGATCAAATCTTGGGAATCCAAAGCAATAATATCAACCGTTGCAGATGTATATTCCTTCATTTTTCTAACCTCCTTAACCAATTACCTCGGCTCTGTACGCCTTGGCAGAGTCTGAATATCTCCACAGAGCCTTGACAAGTGCGACAAGCTCTGCATCCCCCTCGCCCTCTGCAAATGCAAGATAGGCCGCGAGGTTATATTCGCCCTCGATATCCGTTCCCTCAATGCTGTAGATCACATTCTCGCTTATTGCATAAGCATAGGTGTAAACCAGGATACACTCCTTACCGTTTACTACGCTCTCTTCGGTAATAAGCGTTGTATTACCTATCGCAAAGCTGTATTTTTGGGGAGAGTAAATAGGCTCGCCGTTTTCATCAAGCTCGGGGAAGAAGATGAATGCGGGGGAGTTATCAAGATAGAGTGCCGCAGAGTCAAGTCCACCTGTGCTCTCTACTGCTTCTCCTATCTCATCAGGCTCGCTTACATAGTCCGCGCCGATGATTTCATCAATCAAATTCTTAACACGGGTGGTCTCCTCTGCATCGCTTCCGTCAAAAATGTACGCCGCACGGATGTATGCAAGGATATCCTTAGCAAGCGCCTTTTCCACCTCGGTATAGCTGCCCGAAAGAAGCTTTTCCGCATAGGAAATAACGCCGAGCGTCCAGTTCTGCTCGTAGCCGTAGTCGCTCTCCTCATCAACCATAGTTGCAATGGTCAGGCGGAAGGTATCTGCTGCAGCCTTAATTCCGATGTCAAGAGTGATACGGTAGTAGGACTCGCCACCGATAACTACTACCTCCAGCTTATCAAGCTCGGTATAGACGGTGTCGCCAACCGTGATGGAGGTGATAAAGCTGTTTACAGGGATGTAGAGGTTGTAATCAAAATCACTGTAAAGCGTCAGGCTTGCCTTGGGTGCTATAAGCTTCTCAAGATCACGGAGCAGATATAGCTTGTATCCGTCATCACTACCCAAGGCTACAAGTCTCATCTCTCCAAGGTCGGTTGCAAGAGTGGTAGCAGGAAGGCTGACACCGTCCTTTAGCTTGAATACAGTGTACTCGTTATCCCCTCCACGGAGGAAGGTAATACCTGCAGTGTTGTCAGCAAGAAGGAAGCCTGTGTTCTCACCGAGAAGAAGCTCGCCACCGACAAGCTTGACATCTGCGCCAAAGTAGCCCTTTGTGTCCTCGGTATAGAGAAGAGTGAAGCCTGTTGGAACATTCACAGACATATCAAGTACGCAATCCTTGATAGTGATATTTGCGTTGAAGGCAGCCTTATAATTTCCTGTGGAGCTTGTCACATGGGGAACAAGACCGTATACCGACTTGGCAGTAGCACCCTCGGCAAGAGCGAATGTAAGATCCTCAAGGGTGATATTGAAGGTCTTGCCCGCTGTGCTTGCACCAAAGACGATAAAGCTATACTTATCAAGAAGAATGGTTCCGTTCTTAACCGTGAGATTTGTGGTGGTTGCATGCTTACCGAAGGCGGCAATTGCACCGTACATGTTGCCGGGGGTAAGGGTGAAGCCACCGAGGTCGATTGTAATTGTATTCGGGTTATTCGAGAGATTGGTGTACTCCGTAGAGGTGGTGAAGTCGCGCCTCATAAGAACCACAGAGTTGGCAATAGAGCGAAGAGTGTATTCCATTCCACCCGACTTGAAGAAGTCTGCGTTTGAGGTCTTGTAGGTGTATGTGCCGTCACCGTTTACCACGAAGGCGTGGAAGGGATAATCCACACGGGAGGAATTTGCGTAAGGAATAGCGCCGTACTTGGTTACAAGGCTCTCCATACGGTATTCGTCATAGACCTCGCCGTTTGCATACTCTACAAGATAGAGGCTCTCGCCGTTTGCTCCGCTGTAGGCAGTACCGCTTACCGCTGTACCCGTGGGAACATTCAGGGTAGTCATCTCTCCGTTAGAGCCGGTGAGGAAGGTTACCGTGCTACCACTATACACCACCACGAGTTTGCTTTGATTAAAGGCACCGAGGTTGAGCTTACCGCCCTTAACCGCAAGGCTTACCTTCTGGGTGGCATCGCTCGCAGAATAGCCTGCGCGGAAAACGGTGGTAAGAGTATCCGAATTGATGCTGCAATCCTTGAACTCAATATTTGCATTGAGAGTCTTGGACTTCGAGGTATAGTTCATAAGGCTGGTATAGGAGGCGTCTATCTCAAGATTCTCAAAATAGATACCCTGCGTCTTATCTACGGTTGCATTTGCATTGCTGACAACCGAGACGAGATACTTACCAACAATTATTTTACCGTTTTTAACGGTAAGCTTGCTGTCCGCGGTGGTGGAGGTTGCTCCGGAGGGGGCGAATAGCGTGCCACTACCCGTGGTCACCGCACTGCCGTCAAGGGTAAAGCCCATCAGGTCAAGGGTAACATCCTTATGGTGCGAGGCGTTACCGAAGGCGTTTGTTCCGCTGGGTACAATATAGTCAGCGCGCATTATGATAACCGCACCCGCCTTACTGCGAAGTGCTACCTCAAGATTGGTGGATGTAAACAAATCATAGCTCTTTCCATCGGCAAGAGGATAGGCTGCACCGTTATAGAACGGGAAGAAGGGATACTTAAGCACCGAGGCATACTCTGCGGGAATATCACCGTATGGGGTGCTAAGGCTGATAAGCGTGTGAACATAGTCTGCTCCGTCTACCCTGACTGCGGCAAAGTATCTGTCCTTGCCATATTCATCGGTGTAGGCGGTTGTTATTGAGGTATCCTCGGGAAGAAGAAGCTCAAGATAGTCGCCGTCCTTACCCTCGCCAAAGCGGATTTCTCCGCCCTTCTGGGTTATGATATTGTTCTTGCAGAGGCTGTCACCGGGGGTAAAGCTTCCGCCGTTTACATACCAGTTGAGGTCATAGCCGTCCGAGGACGAATAGCCTGCTCTGTAAACATAGAGGCTATCGCTGTTTATAGCCGATACATCAATATCGCAATCGGTGAAGCTGATATTGAACACCGAGGTTACGGTTGCGGTCTTGTTCTGGCTGTGTCTTATAAGCGCGCTGGTCTCGCCAAAGGACTCGCCGAGGGTTATCTTAAGATCCTCGTAGTTAAGATTTACCGTATTGGCATAGTTTCCTCCAACGATACAGGTAAGCGAGCTCATACCGTTGCTATATACGCTACCATTGATAAGATTAAAGGTTATGCTGTTTACAGCTCCGCTTGTCAGGGAGTTATAGCGGTTGCCGTTTGTTATATCAAGGGTGTTTCCGCCAAGGTCGAAGGTCAGGCTTCTGCCCGCGCCTATAGAGTCGAGATCATACTTGGAGGAGGAAAGCGCGTAGTCGGTACGGAAGAGAACAACCGTGTCCGCGCCATAGCTCTTGTAGCTTGTGGGGAGGGCGGTTGCGCTCGCCTTGAATACCCACTCGCCGTCCACCTTTGTGAAGATGACAAGGGGGTGCTTTGTCTCGTCGGCATAAGCCTCATCAATTCTGCCGTAGGGGGTCATAAGAGGATCGACATATGCCGCCTCTCGGATAAGGCTTGCCTCACCGAGGCTAGCCTCGCTTGCCGTCTCCACGCTCTCTACGCTATCGATGTAGAGAGGATAATCTGTGCCCGCATTACCAAGGGTATCCGCCTCGATAACAAGCGCCTTTCTTATACAGCCTGCGGTGCCGAAGGTGGGCTCGTGAATAACGAAATCAAGGCTTACATCCACCCACTCGCCTGCCTTGGTGGTGACATTGTATCTTGTTGCACCGTAGTCAACGATACCGTTCGTCTGCGAGGTGGCGGATCTGAGATAGACCTGCACCCTTCTGGAGGTGGTATCGTAAATACGGAAGGAGACATTAAAGCTTCTGCCGAGGTCGCTCTCGTCAAGCACATCGGTCTTGACAATATTGCTTACGGTAAGAACTGCTGTGGGGTTGGAGTAGTAGACCACATTGTCAACCGTACCACTGCTGTTTCGTGTGTTGAAGCCCAAAACCTTGAGTGCACCCGCGCCCTCAATGCCTTCAACATCGCTTGCGAACTCATAGCTTACCGAGCCTATGCTTGCGTTAAGACTGCTATCAAGGGGAGAAGTGAATACCGTGCTTGTGCCCGCCTCCCGCTCGCACTTAACGAGGACGGCTGCGATCTCGCCCTTATCATGGGATTTTACATAGTCGGTTATATCGCACTCATAGTAGCCCTTACCGAAGAGGGGGCAAGCGCCGATGGCAGTCTCGCCAACCGTTGCACTATCTGGAGTCGCCGAGTCGAAGCCGGTAAGAGGATAAATTTTTACAAGGTTTGCAGCATTATTCTCTACCTTGAAGCGGAGGATAAGCTTTGCCGCGGTGGGCATATCGTCGCCAACGGTGAGGTAATAGTAGTCACCGCTTTCGGTGGCGAGGTGGCTGACCTCGTGAGTAAGCTCCTCCTTGGTGGTGAAGCTTACGGTATAGGCCTCTGCCATAGCCCTGCCGTTATCGCCCTTTACATCGGTAGGAACGGTAAGGGTGTAGGTCTCTGCTAAGTCAAGAGCACTGTCCGGAGTGAAGCTCCACTCGGTATTGCCGTAGAGGGCGGTCCACTCGCCATTTACCTCATTGCCCTCAGCGTCAACGATGGTGATAAGGGCAACCATTTCCTCGGAAACCGCGCCCGAGAACTTAACCACGGGGCGGACATCGGTGGCAATATCGGTATCCTCCTTGGAGAAGGAGGAATAGACAACCTTAACCGCATCGCCACGGAGATAATAATTTGCGAAGGTGAAGAAGGCCTCATAGCTATCAACTCCCCAGTTTGCATCCTCTCCGCTTGCCAGGGTGTGTCCCACATTAACCTCAAGCCACAGGCAGGGGATGTTGTTCACACGACAGAGATTTATGAAGTGATTCTGCGCATCGTAGTAGGAGGAATCCTGGAGGTTGGTGGTGATAAAGGTGGGAGCGTGATTCTCGGTGATATGCTCATAGCCAAGACCGCAGGAGGCATTAACCAAATCCGCGCCCGAGTCTATCGCCTCGCCAAGATAAGTGAGCCAGGGCTGCTCCTCGCCACCGTCGATTATACCGACCGTGGTGGTCTTGCCTGCCTCGTATCTCGTCTCACCGTGGTGTCCCTCAAAGAATCTCTTTTCCGAGAGAAGCTCGGGATGCTCCTCGCCAAGGAAGGTCATCCAGCCGCCCTTGGAGTTGCCGTAAACACCGATAGCCTCGCTATCAAAGAGGTAGGTATCCGACTCCGAAAGGGCAAGATAGCGCACAAAGCGCATTGCCGCGGTGTGTATCTTCTTGTCGTTGTAGCTTGTTATGGAATAGGTAACATTGTCACCTGTCACAGCGCTGGAGGAGGAGCCGGAGAACTCTCCGTATGCCTCCTTCCTCGCCATGGGCACATAGCCGTGATCGTACATAACACCCGCATAGCCCGAGAAAACAAAGCCGTTAAGCTGGGGGCGTGTTGCATTTCCTGCAACCGAAGCCAGGTGATCACCCGAGCCTGCAAGGCACATTACGGGAACGGCGCTCACGGGATTTGTCGGGTAGATTATGTTCATATAGAGGTTATAATCAAGGGGCGTGCCATCCGCCTTAACGCAGTCGGTCACCTCAACAGCCTTGGTATATTTAACCTTGATATATTCGCCCTCGGCATTCTCGCTTCCGTCAGCATTAAGCCACACGGGTGATGTGCCGTCATAGCCATTCTGGGTTGCCTTTCTCTCGCCATTCTCGTCAACCCACTTGATAATTCTGTTGGCATAGACCGAGCGGAAGTCCTCGTTCCATACCTCAACAATATATTCAAGCGTTCCGTCTGCCGAGTGCTTGTCTATCTCCCAATATACATTGCCAAGCGATACATCATAGCCGGCAGGAACAACAAAGCTCTCAAGATAGCTGCCCGTGGGGAAGCTTTCCTCGTGGGCAAAGAAGACGCCCGAAACAATATCACCTCTTATTCCCTGAACAGACCAGTCAAGGTCAGGGGTGGTTGCCTTCTCGTTATTCAGATAGTCAAGCACAAGAACTATGTAGCCACGGTCGAGCA
Source organism: Clostridia bacterium (assembly GCA_017462445.1). Next base: position 3,109 of record JAFTRB010000132.1, on the reverse strand, counting down.
TAGATGTAATTATCGATACATCGCTATCCGTGCCAACTCGCTCGGTGTTGGTGTTTACCACATAGGCGATAACAGGTGTTCCGCCCACGCCTGTGGATATATCGCTGCCTGTATAATAGAGCGATGCCTGAACGGGAATGCCGATGTAGCCGTCATTCTCAAGATACATAGTAGGACCAAGCTGCTTATCAGCAAGCGAGGAATTGATATCCACCATCGCTCCCACATTCTTGATTGCTCCGTCGGGGGTAAGATCAAGCGAGAACTGGTTTACCTCCTTGAGGTACTGCTCTCTTACGGTGGAAATGTACTCAACGCTTACCTCGTCTCCCGTCTCGTTGAAGTAGAGCATAGCAACCATACCGGTCTCGCCATTTTTGCCTGCGTCAAAGTTCTGGGGGTTGATAAGCATAGAGGTTACGGTATTACCGTAGAAGCCCACATTCTGCGCTCTTACGATATCGGTATTCGGGTGGTGACCGGATAGCACAAGAGCTATGTTCTCGTATTTGCTGACCAGCTTATCCCACATCTGCTCTCCCGTGTTACCGCTTGTGGGCGCATTGCTGTCCTGGGAGTCGGTGGTTGTACCATCGGTGTAAAGATAGGAGTGGGTGGTAATTATAACCCTGTGATCGGGGTTAGCCTCTATCACATCGCCCGCCCAGCTGATAACTCCGTCCTTAGGGCCAAAGTCAAGGGCGAAAATCAGCCACTTGGTAGAGCCAAGTGTCACCTTGGTGTAGACATTCTCCACGCTTCCCTCGGTGTAATAGCCAACGAGACTATCGGTGTAGCTCTCGTGGGAAGCGAAATACTTGTTGAGCTGTGCCACGGTATCGTGAGGGGAATTACCCCTGTTGAGGAGGTAGGGCAGCTCGCCGTCCATCTTGGTTATCTGCTCCTTTGCGTAGGTCCACTCCGCATCGGTGTTGTTCTCGCAGATATCGCCAAGACCGAGGACATAGCCAATATTCTTGTCCTCCTTGTTTGCCACAATCCAGTCATAGAGGGTAGCGAGATAGGTCGTGCCGTTCGCCAAATCCTTCTTTAAGACCGTCTGTGTATCTCCTACAACCGCTATCGAGTAGGCATAATCTGTCGGCGGATTTGGGTTTTCTGCCAACCAGGTCGAGTCTGCCTCGTAAGCGGCAAGGACTACAGTACCCAGAGCAAGCAAAAGCGAGCATACCAGGACCATAGCCATAATCAGCCTTGTTTTTTTCATTTTGTGTCCTTCCTTTATATAAAAATTTAATTAAACTTTCTTCGATTATCGGGGCTTTGCCTTTTAGCCCCCGGTCTGCTATCGACCACTAAACACTATACCTTGCGGGATAACCTACACGGACCGTCGTGGACGCCGGTCCCTACAATACAGACCACTATACTTTACGGGTTATCCTACACGGACCGTCGTGGTAACGAAGTGGCTCCGAGGTATTGAATGACAGCCTGGATGGCTGTCAGACCCGAGGAGTGACCGAGCCGCAGCGAGACCGCCGGTCCCTACACCACTGACCACTGAACACTGAACACTGAACACTATATGTTTATATTCTATATCATCCCATATTGACAAAGCATTACTCTTTGTGATACAATTATTAACGAAAATCCACATTGGAGGCTTTATGTTTGTTCAAGACAGCAACTTTGGAAGCGAGCTTGTGCTAAAATGCGGTCACACCGACGGAGTTCACAATTCAGGAAACCACATTCACCAGTTCTGCGAGCTTGAAATGGTGCTTGAGGGCGAGATTGAGATAACCGTATCAGGCAGAACATATCTTGCAAAGAAGGGGGATATTGCTATCATCCCTCCCTTTACTGTGCATTCCTTTTACACGCCCGCATATGTCAAGCAGCTTATTTGCGTGTTCTCAACCGGCTTTATTACCGACACAATACCCTTTGGCGAGCTGACCAAGTCGCGGACCCCTGCGGTGTTCTGTGCGCCGGGACCGCTGTGGGAATATCTTATAGCAATAGGCTTGCCTGAGTTCAGGACAAAAAAACGATTTAACGCCGAGGTGGACAAGGCCTATATCCATAGACTAAAATCCATTTTTCACCTTATCCTTGCCGAATATTACAGCATAGCCACCGAGACGGACAGCAGGGGCGCAGATAACGCCATGGCAAAAATTCTGCTCTACATATCCGAGCACTACACCGAGGATATCTCGCTCGCAAGTGTCGGCTCTGCACTGGGATACAGCCCTAAGTATGTTTCCAACTGCTTCAGGACGATGCCCGAAATGAGCTTTCGCAGAATGATTAACAGCCTGAGAATAGAAAATGCACGAGGTCTGCTTGCCGACTCGGACAAGAGCAATGTGGAAATCGCTCTGGAGTGCGGCTTCTCGACAAATATAGTTTTTCACCGTGTGTTCCTCGAAATCACGGGAATGACCCCGGGCGAATATCGCAAGATTAAAAGGAAATAACCCGGCTAAACGGCGAAGAGCAAGCGTCCCAAGCTGTTTTGAGTGTTTTGGGAAAAATCCGGATATATTCCCCACCCCGCAGGGCTTAAATCAAGAAAATCAACGCTCATACCCCCACATATCACAGGCTTCACAAAATAAATCGGATATAATCCCCCCACTCCGATAAAACAAAAAAAGAGAGGCAATACCTCCTTTCTGTAAAGGAATGCCTCCCTACTTTTTCTCTTTCCCTCTGCCTTGTTTTCCCTTTAACCGAGCCTTTTTTTCTTCTAAATATAAAGCGCCCCCTGTCGCAAATCCGCGACAGGGGGTGCTATATTTTCTTTTTTAATTTGTAATAAGCATATGCCTGCCAACGAAGGAAGCCCCGGCAGATTATGCGCTTGTCGTATCAGGGCTAATTACCAAGCCCAGTCAGAATCTCCCTTGCTGTCAAAGCCGTTGTCATTCGGACCGGTTAAGCTTGTGGTAATAACATCCTCGCCATCAAGCAGGAGAACCTCTATGTAAATTTCTTCGTATCTCTTCATTTTGGTTGCCTCCTTATGCCTGTGTCGCAAGCCTGTATGCCTTTGCAGCCTCGCCGTAGTTGTAAAGTGCGATTGCAAGAGCGGAATCGACATCCCCATTACTCTTAACCGAATATACATAAGAGG
>JAFTRB010000016.1 GCA_017462445.1 Clostridia bacterium | reverse complement strand
TGAGCTTTATCGGATGGTCGATGAAATACTCCTTAAGTCGCTTGAGCGCGCATACTCTCACGCCGTGGTCCTTGGGATTGTAATACTTTCCCCCTTTTGAATGAAGCTCAATTGCTCTGTCAATTCTGAAGCGGAGCAGATTGGGGGTGCATCCTCTCTTGATAAGCCTTTCGATGCTATACCTGTAGCTTCGTGCGCAGGAGGGCGAGTAGCCTCTATTTAAGAGATAGCTTTCGAAATCATTAAGCATTTTTTCTCCCTTTCAATTATATAACGTTTTTGTTCTTCGAGGAATTGGAGGGGGTGTACATTACGGTGATTGCGGTGCTATTGAGGAAGGCAAAAACCTCCCCGAGAAGCATAACCTCATTTAAGGACATAGTGGGATAGATGACTGCAAGATATCTCTTTGAAATGGTGGAGGCGTTGCCTGTGATGCCGGAGTCAATGTAGCTCCTGACCGAGTCCGAGAGCTTTTTATACTCGGGCATAGCGAAAAGCGCATCCTTGAGTGCGTGGTAGAGGGGAATATCGTGGTCAAGCGAGAGATCTCTCATGCTTCTTGCCGTGAGTATCTTGAAGCCACGACTTACACCATCCTCTATTGCCTCGGTATAAAGGGGATAGCTTGCCCCCTTTACCTCCACATATACGCCGCCGTCGGTGGCGATGGTGAGCTTGTCGATATCAGCGAGGGTGACTCTCTGCTTGCCGTCTGCCGAGATGATAAAGCTCACCCCGTTAACCATACCGTCAAACAGCTTAATCTTATGCTTAGAGGCTATTTTGCTTAGTATGCGCGCGGCAAATACTCCGTAGGAGTAGGAGAAGCGGTCCTGGGTCTTTACCCTGGAGAGGAATATACGTCGCAGATCGCGGCGGTCATATTCGCTGGCGGCGGTGATAGTGATTTTGGGACTGCCGCCCTTGCCCTTGGTCCACTCCAGGTTTGAGATGTATGCGATAAGGAGGGCAACTGCGCTCTTGTAGTTGCGAAGCTGCTTAGTGCTAACCGCGGAAGTGCCGCTCGATATAGCAGAGCTTACAGCAGAGTTCATCTGCTCGGCATAAACAGCCTGGATATCGGGGTCGGAGTATTCGGAGATCAGCTCAAGATGCTTTGCCATACCCGGGAGCTTTTTGCACACATTTTTGAGGTAGCTCTTGTACTGGTTTGCGGAGTTGAGAGAGAAAGCGGCATCGAGAAGAAAATCAAAATAGCCCTGAAGGAAGGATTCGGTAGTCATGGTAGCTCTCCTTTTTATTAATAGTAATATTTGATCAAAGATTTTCAAAAAGCTCGTGTAGGACCTTTTTTAGTCTGCCGAGGGCGGCTAGCTGGTTCTTGTTGATTCTTTCCGGAGGTTCGGATTTGCCGAGATTCTTGGGCGATGTGGGATCCTTGAGTCTGGAAATCGCAGCGTCAATAGCAGCCATTACCGAGCTTTCTGTTATGTTATCGTAAAGATTGTTGGCACCGTTATCGATGTGAAGCTCCTTGTTGATACAGGATCTGTACACATTTGTTGTTACTGTTGCGGCGCCGTCACTCTTGAGCATATCGGTGAAGGCATCGAGCAGCTCGTCGAAGCTAATTCCCTTAACAGGGGTGCCACTCATAGCTCTTGGGGATTTAACAATGGTGGTAGTGGTGATAGATTTTCTTACAAGGTCGATGAGGTCGAGGATACAATCCTGAAGAAGGATGGGATCCTTGGTACGTTCGTATGCCCTGTGGTAGGATTTAATTGCGATGACATCCTCCATAAGCTCGGGGCTCTTGTCCGACACCTCCTCGATGAGGCTGTCCAACGCCTCTTGGATTGCATTTGTGTCCTGCTTCTGTGTGTTAAGCATAGCGGAAAAATCTCCTTCATGTTGTGAATAATAATGGGGGTGGGTGATAACCAACCGTCTTACATTAAGCATTATATCAGCGTTTGACAAATTTGTCAATGCGAAATTGACAAAAAATATGAAAAATTTGAAATTCGGTGAAAAGTGACATACAACAACCGATAAAAATGGGGTGAATATGGGCAAAACAGACAAGAAAAACGAGGCGTTTGTAATTGCGACTCTGTGTTAAGCCTGTTGCAGTCAGAGCTGTTTGTCCTGATTATCACCATTTTTATTGACAAATTTGAATTTATCCCCTGTGATTTGATTGACATATTTGACAATTACAAAAACAAAAATGCCCTCCCGAGCGGGAGGACATTTCAGGCAACCGGAACAACTGCAGCTTCCTTGTATTACGGAGCTGTTCCGTCAATCAGGGTTAAATCTGCAAACAGGTCGGGGTAGGCAAGCTTGTACTTCATCATACGGATAGCAACAAGAATCCCCGAAATTGCAATACCGCGCGAGGAGAGGTAGCTGATTTTTGAAAGAGCCTCGGTCCACTCGGGGCTATATTGACATCTCTCGTTGATCTCCTCACGGCTCTTGTCGAAATAGAAGCCGGTTGCCGCCCTCATCATCTCAAGCTCCGCCACCGTAAACGAGCAGCCGTGAGCCAGAGCATAGTCGAAGATATCGTCCTTGCTTGTTATTATGTCATTAATGCTATGACCGGATATTAAAAGATTTTTGCCCGAATCTACGTAGCTGCCTGTTCCGTGGTAAACCGAGCAGCTCCTGACAAGTTCGTTAAAGCTTTCAGGCTGGGTAAGAGAAAGCACCTCTCGGGGCACATCGCCGCCGAAGCGGTATATTCCGTGGAGCTTCAGGCTTCGGAATGCCTCCATAACCTCCTCGGTGGGGAGGGAGTCGAACTCCACACCGGTCCTCTCGCGGAGCTTGCTTAGTACATTCTGCTCCTCCGCGGGGGTTATTACAAAGCGATGCTCACTGCGCTCAATCTCGGGGTGAAGCGAGTAGAATTCCTCGACCATCTCGCCCGCAAGAGCCGCCACATTATCGCTTACACGGAGAGAAAAGATGCTGCTATCCTTGAAGAAGGGCTTGTAAATAGAAGCGGATAGCCCGTGCCCATCTCTTATCATAGGCTTTGAGCAGCAGATTTTTTCCTCAAGATCAAAGCCGCTCTTTGCCTCGGGAACAAGCTCAAGTCTGCCGCAGATTGGGCAGAAATAGTGTGGGGGAAGGGGATTTACATTATGAGCGCCGAGGAGATAGGCAAGGAAGGAGGAGCTGACATTTCCTGTTGTCATAGCCTCTCCGCCGTTTGCAAAAGCCGCTTTTACAATTCTGCCAATAAGCTCAAAGAACAGCGGAGTGCTGCTCTCTGCGACCAATTCAAGCTCCTCTTCGAGTCGAGCCCTTGCGTGAGCGGGGATAAAGCCCTGATATTTTTCCTTTATTAATGCTAAAGTATCCATAAGTTATCCTCCTTTATTTCTACATTTATTCTATAACAATAATAACGATTTGTCAACTATTCCCAAAAGCATTTTTCAAGCATATCGCAGAGCGGTAGCTCTCTTGGTCCAAAAAGTCAAAATAGTTCAATAAAAAGATAATAATGTTATTGCATTTATACAATATAATATGTATAATATAGGTGAAATCTAATCCATTAGGAGGACACAAAAATGGCAAATATTCTTGACGCATTCAAGGAAGACCAGACCGTTGCTACGGTCGACACCACGAAAAAGGTCCGTGTTGGTATCATCGGTACAGGCTGGATCGCAGACGCGCACATTGCAAGCTATCTTAAGCAGCCCGATGTCGAAATCGTAGCAGGCGCAGACCTCATCCCCGGCAAGGCGGCAGCCTTTTTCAAGAAGCACGGCGTAGAGGGTGTAAAGACAGATTACGCAAGCGGCGAGGAAATGGTACAGGACAAGTCTCTTGCGCTTGATGCGGTATCCATTTGTACATACAACTGCCAGCACGCAAGCCCTGCTATCGCAGCGCTGAAGGCAGGCATCCATGTTTTGCTTGAAAAGCCCTTCACTGTTACAACCGAGGAGGCTGTAGAGGTTATGAGAGCGGAGCGCGAGAGCGGAAAGATTCTTTCCATCGGCTTCCAGCCCAGGCTTGATGACAATATGAAGCTGGTTAAGGAGATCGTTCAGTCCGGCGTTCTTGGCAAGGTTTACTATGTCCAGACCGGTGGCGGCCGCCGTCGCGGTATTCCCACTCCCTTTGGCACCACCTTCATCGAGAAGGAGACCGCAGGCCTCGGCGCGCTTGCAGATATCGGTTGCTACTCCCTCGATATGGTTATGAACTCGCTCGGATATCCCAAGCCTCTTACCGTTTCCGGCTACAAGTCCGATTTCTTCGGCAAGGATCCTAACTATTCCGGCTATCCTGCAGCGAAGAGAGAGGAGTATTCCAAGCTCTTTGGAGTTGACGATTTTGCAGCGGCCTTCATTCGTCTTGAGGGTGGCACCGTTGTCGACTTCCGCATCTCCTGGGCAATGAACCTTGATACAAGCGGAGACACCATCTTCTACGGCACCAAGGCAAGCCTGAGAGTTCCCGGAACCGAGTGCTGGAACGGTTCTGTCGGCGGAGATCTTAAGATTTACCACGAGGTTGCAGGCAAGCAGGTTGAGACTATTGTTCCTCAGGTTGTGGCAAAGCCCGGCGAGCCCTCCAACTTCGACAAGAAGATCAGGACCTTCCTTGACGCTATAAAGAACGGCGGAACAGCTCCCGTTCCCACCTCCGAGATCATCTACAACCAGGCAATTATCGACCATATTGCAAAGTCCAGCGATGCCGGACGCGAGGTAGAGGTAGTAATCCCCGAGATTTAATCAAAGCTTTCAAGCAATGCTGCAGCCACGCCCCGCATATTGTGGGGCGTGTTAAATTAATTAAATAAATAAGTAAACAACCGTTTACAAATGGAGAAATTATGAAAAAGTTTAATGTTGGTATTCAGCTCTATGGCGTAAGGAACAGCATGGCGCAGGACTTTGAGGGCACGATCAAGGCTATTGCCGAGATGGGCTATGAGTATGTGGAGTTTGCGGGCTACTACGGCAAGAGCAGCGAGGAGATTAAAGAGATCCTCGACAAGTACGGTCTTAAGTGTGTATCCGTACACCAGGGCCTGGAGTTCTATTACAATAATCCCGATGAGGCTATCGCCTTCCTTAAGGGCTTTGGCGTGAAGTACAGCGTTATTCCCTGGTTCAAGGAAGATCAGCTTGCAGGCAGCGACAATTGGGAAGCGACCGCTGCGCTTTTCAACAAGTATGCCAAGCTACTTCACGAGAACGGTATGACTCTCGGCTATCACAACCACGATTTTGAGTTCAAGAAGGTTGATGGCAAGTACATTCACGATTATATCTTCGAGGCCGTTCCCGCCGAGTATATCGAGCCGGAGCTTGACACCTGCTGGGTTCATTATGCAGGAATTAAGCCCGAGGATAAGATTCGCGAGTTCAGCGGCCGTGTTACCATCGTTCACCTGAAGGACTTCGTCTGCAAGGCTCTTGGCGGTGGCCCCGTTTATGACCTTATCGACACGAACGGTAAGGGGCTTGGCGGCTCTCGCGAGGACAATGGCTTTGAGTTCCGCCCCCTTGGACAGGGTATCCAGAACTTTGCCGAAATACTCAAGGCCTGTGAGGAATGCGGCACAGAGACCGTTATCGTTGAGCAGGACCAGGTTTACGGAATGACCGAGCTTGAGGCTGCTCGCATCTCCCGCGAGTACCTGAAGAACACCTTTGGTATCTGATAAAAAATTATAACCGACCCCACCTCGCCCTTGTGGCGAGGTGGGGATTTCAATTCTTAAAAGTGTTGCACTTCTATTGACAATTCACTATTCGGTGAAAAAACAATCGACTTGCTTGACAAGCGAGGCTCTTCGTGATAGTAGTACAGTTGAAAAGCGCTTCGGGCGTAGTCTGCGGGGGAGCATTGGCTCCCATGTTCAGCAGTTGACCTCTTCTGCTTGCGAGAGGGGCGTTGTCTTTCTCTCGGCTCTCCGTGAGGAGTTCTCGGGTATGGCTTCGCTCTTCTCTAAAATAATACCGCCGTATTCAAGGCTTTGTCCCTGGATACGGCGGTTTTCTATTTATTGCATCTTATCAACCAAGAAGGGGGAAGGAACAGTAGAGAGGAATAAAGCTATCGGCGGCAGTGATTTCCAGAACGATGCGGTTCTCTGCTTCAACAGTCTCTCCTGCCTTGATAACAAACTCTACATCCTTGTTGCCGAGCGAGTGGGCATTGAAGTTGGGGATCATTGCGGTTTTTCTGCCCTTGACGGTGAAGCCCTCGGGGAGCCACCAGCGGAAGGAAACCGATCTCGGCATATCCTCAAGCGACACAAGTGACTGCAGATGAAGTTTGACACTGATCTCGCCCTCCGGCTCGATCTCGGGAGCAGAGCCGAGTGTCATCTGCGCGTGAAGGAAGATGTTCTCAAAATGCATGGTGTAGGGAACAAGCGACTCCGCGACGGTGCGGACACGGTTAGCGACGAGGTCAATGAACTTGTCATAGATATCCTCGGGAATTTCATCCGTATCACCAAGCTCTACCTTATAAATATCATACAATCTCGTTGTGATAAACCTTGTAAATCTCAGCTCCTGGCTTGCAAGAACGATATGCGCCATTCTACAAACTCTGTCTGTAAGCTCCTGGCAGGTCTTGGGGAACATAGCTCCGTTGTGTCCCTGGGCAAGCGAAAGGGTAACAATATTGTCACCGATGTAAGCGCACCAATCCTCGGGAATGCCCTTTGTTCCGTAAATGATGCCGAGTGTGCTTCCCGCAGTACCGCAGGTGCAGTCGGTATCGTCGCCCTCACGGGCGCAGATAAGAAGAGTCTCCTTGAAATCGCCCTTACCCCAGAGCAAGCCGATTAGCGTGTAGGCAACATTTGAGGGCGCCTCAAACCAGCCGTCACCAATATCGGCATTAAGCTTTTGAACAGCATTTCTTGCCTCCTGCCAGCTCATACCCTCCTCGTAGCACTTAAGAACAAATCTTAC
>JAFTRB010000131.1 GCA_017462445.1 Clostridia bacterium | reverse complement strand
GATAACTATTTCCTTGTTCCCTTAATTTCAATATTTCTTTCTCGTATTCTTGTATATGTCTATATTCTCGTGGCATAAAAAATCCTCCCATGGTAGATGTTTATATTCTACCATAGGAGGTCCTTTTTTTCAATTGTCCGTATTTAACGGACTTGTGCATTTGTGCCTCGTCCATTATTATTTTGTAAGGATCGATCAGGGCATTGAAGGAATGCGACAATTTCACTCCCGTGTCAGATCTCTGCAATTACCTCAACCTCGACCAGAGCGCCCTTGGGCAGATCCTTGACAGCCACACAGCTTCTTGCGGGCTTGGAGGTAAAGTATTTTGCATAGACACCGTTGAAGGCGGCAAAGTCGGATATGTTGGCAAGGAAGCAGGTGGTCTTTACAACCCTGTCAAGCGAGGAGCCGGCCTCGGTGAGAACAGCTGAAAGATTTTTGATGACCTGCTCGGTCTGCTCTTCAATGGTGGTAGCCTCGATATTGCCGCTCGTGGGGTTGATTGGAATCTGTCCCGAGGTGTATACGATGCTGCCGACCTTCATAGCCTGCGAATAGGGGCCAATTGCCTCGGGGGCAAGGGGCGTGTAAACTTTTTCCATAATAAATCTCCTTTTTGTTTTGAATATTGTATGTTAATTTGTCTTATATAGCGTTCTTTTCCCGGTATTTGCCGGGGGCCTCGCCGTAGAACTTGAAGAAGGCGCGATAGAGGCTGCTCTTGTCGGCGTAACCGCACCTTTGACAGATCTCGCCAAGCGATATATCCGTGTTAAGCAGCAGCCCTGCCGCCCTTGCCGCTCTCTCCCGGGCGATAAAGAAGCCCAGGGTAAAGCCGTGCTTCTCGCGGAAGGCGCGACAGAGGTAGGAGGGATTGTAGAAGCACATCTTGGCTATGTCCTCCAGGGTCAATCGCTTGTCCAGATTGTCCCTGACATATGAGGTTATTTTAGCCCAGATGTCGCCGCTCTCCCCGTTGCAGGCCTCCTTCTTGCGAATCTTGCGCAGGATTTTCGCTATGAGAACCGTCATATAGCTCTCAAGCACAGCCTCCCTTTCGGCGCTGTCGGAGTTATATTCGACTATCATATCGCGCAAAAGAGTTTCGATTATCTCTCTTTCGCCCTTGTCGAAGGATATTATTCGCTCGCCTCCCTCTATTCTGCTCGCCTCGGTCAGCGATACCAGGTCGAAGGCGCTTGCGCGGGAGATGATACGCTCGGTGATGACCTCCGGCGAAAAGCAAACATTTATGAAGTCAAAGTTGCCGTGGGGGAGATAGGCGTGGGTGCTGCCCTTGTTTATAAGAATAAGGTCGCCGTGGCGCATCTCGCTCTCGGTTTGATTTACGATCTGGGTTGCTCCGCCTCCCAGGGCATAGACGATCTCGATAAAATCGTGATCGTGGGTAGAGAAGGGAAGCTCGTCCTGTGAATGGAATACATAAATACTGAGCCCATCCTCTAGGAGCGCCTCGGAGGTAAAGGTCTTCATTTACTAGCTCCTGGTTTTGATGTGGAGGGTGGGGTTAACTATCTGGTCACAGGCGGCAACAGTAGTTTCTCTCGCCTGAAGCAGGCGCATACCGATATTCTCGATGATGTTTCTTGGAGGGAGAGGGAGATAGCGAAGCTCCTTGGCATTTACCTGCTTGGACTTCGAGACGATAGACAGATACCTGTCATATATCGTGGAGTTGAGCAGGGCAAAAAGTCCCCAGACAAGACGGGCGCACATTTCCCCCGACTTGTCCTTGGTGTCTATGTAGTTTATCTTGTTATGGGTGCTTATATGCGTATATTGAGGCATCGCGCCTGCCATATGGATAGCGCAGGTGAGGAAGCGCTCATCGCTCTTGGCGGGAACGCGCTTGATAAAGACCATATTTTTGTTCTTTTGTATAAGTCTATGGTCGGTGGCGGCTATGTACTGATGCTTGATGGGCATAGGGAAGTGTACCTTGCCGCCGTGAATTGCGCTGGGGCGGATGAGGGGAACACAGCCCTTGATAGGCTCGGTGAAGATAAGCCCCTCGCAGCGAGAGTCAAGCACAAGACCTGTGGATATCTTAAGTCCAAGCGAGTCCAGCGTCTCGGGGAAGGCGAGGAAGTATTTTACAATATTCGTATCCTCCAGACTCTTGGGAAGCGTCAGGCTGCCGTCGTTTTTGTCCACCACGAATGAATAGGGCTGAGGCTCAAGAAGCACAGTGTTCTCGGGCTTTCCCCAGTCGGTGGAGGTGGTTATCATTACGGTGGAGGGCTTCTCTGCCTTTCTGTAAGAGAGTATGATAGACTTCTTCAAGGGGATTGCCCGCTTGGCATTCTTCTGCTTGCCGATGAAGAGGTGGATCTTTTCAAGCGAGAGCGTTTCTGCCATCTCCTTGCGGTAGGAGGTTAAGCTGGAGGCGCTGGCAACCGAGGTGGGGAGCATAATAACAAGCCTTCCGCCCTCCTCGAGATGCTTTGCCGCCATCTTCGCAAAGAGGTACGCCGCATTTATCTTTACCTGGGTGACACCGCCTGCCCTGGACGCCTCCGAGGAGGTCTTTTCGATCAGGTCTGTCGGCGGATTGCAGATGATTATATCAAACCTGTCCTCCACTATGTCGGTCATGGTGACGGTATAGTGTCCCTTGGACTCGGTGATATAGTTCTCCTCGTACACCGTGACATAGAGCTTGACATCGTAGTCGTGGCGAGCCTTCCTTCTTACCCTTTCAAGGTTGTCCTCCAGCATCGGGACAAAGTCGGGATTGCTCTCGTAGCAGGTGAGGAAGATGGCGCGGCAATTCTTGCACCTTTTGCATATCTCCTCCACCACCGCGGCGCTCAGAATTCCTGTTCCGGCTCCCGGGTCAAGCACTGTAAATGCCGCCCTCTCGGTGTCAAGCGAGAGCATTGTCGCCATAAGCCTGGCTGTTTCTTTCTTGGTGAAGAACCTGCCAAGCCTGATATTTTCGCTTTTGGATTTCATTCTGATAAGCTTTGCTGTATTTCTGACTGCAAGGTTAAGCATTGTGTACTCCTTTGCGTTCTTATTTCTGCCTGAATTTATCTTGCATTCATTTTATCACATTCAGCCCGTTCTTTCAAGGGATTTTCAAAAAATATTCAGAAAAATGTTGCAAAATATAATAAAGGATGTTATACTATAAGATGAATAAATATAATGTCTGCTACGGTGGACGCCTTAAGGATAACCGAATTTGAAAAGGGAGAGAATATTATGAGTGATAGCGTAGAAAAGAAGAGACTGAAATTCCTGCACTGCAGTGACATACATCTGGATAATCCCTTTGTTGGACTTTCCGGCGAGAAGAGCGAGGAGCGCCGCCGTGAGCTTCGCGCTGCCTTTATGCGCCTGATGGAGTTTATCCGCGAGAGGGCGATAGACTATGTGCTTATAAGCGGCGATCTTTTCGAGACTGCCTTTGTTACAAACACAACGACCGAGATACTTATTCGCGAGTTCCGCAATTGTCCTGACACCAGGTTTATAATTGCTCCGGGACTCCACGATGCCTATTCCTCCAACCCGGTATATCTCTCCGGAAGATTGCCCGACAACTGCTATGTGTTCTCCAGCGACAGCCTCTCCCGCTTCGACTTTGACGAGGACAGGCTCACGGTTTACGGCTGGGCATTTGTGAAGGACAGAATCGAGGTCAGCCCCCTCTATGACAAGCATATTGATGACAGCTCGAAGATAAACATCGTGCTGGGCTATGCCGAGCTTGACGGAGAGATAGACTCGCCGATCTGCCCGATATCCACCTCCGACCTTAAGAAGTTTGGCGCAGATTACTATGCTCTCGGCTCTCGCCACGCCAAGACCGAGATTGCCAAGCGCGCAGGATATACATACAGCTACTGCGGCTCGCTCGAATGCACCGGCTTTGATAAGCCCGATGTTGGCGGAGTCTGGATGGTTACAATTACTCCCGGCGAGGAGGACAGCGACCAGTTTGCGGTGGAGTACAAGCACTTTGCCTTCGGTCATATTCGCTTTATCACCGAACAGATTGATATAACAGGCGTAAATGCCAACAATGAGATCATCAATCGCATAAGCCGACTGATAAGCAGCAGAAAATATGGTATAGAGACCGCTCTTCGGGTAGAGCTGGTGGGTGATGTTGCCCCTGATTTTATCGTACCTGCTCATCTTGAATGCGATGCCTTCGGCCTTTACTATTTTGATATGGTGGACAAGACCATGCCGCTTTACGGAACCGAGCATTATATGCGTGATATGTCGGTTGCGGGCGAGGTATATCGCAGACTGCACGCAATGCTTACCTCGGAGAATGAGGAGGACCGACTCATCGCCGCCCGCGCCTTCCGCGTAGCGCTTGCCTCGCTTGAGGGCAAGGAGACCGAGCAGTAATATCAAAAAAGAGGAACGGCAATAGCGTGATGCTCTTAACGGAGCATTCACGCTAACTAAGTTTGCCCTTTGGGCAAGTGAAGTTATCTTCGATAGTGAAGTTCACTTCGTGAGTGAAGTTTCGCCTGAGGCGAAGTGAGGGCAAACTTAACTTCACTTGTGCGTAGCACAAACTTCACTGCGTAGCAACTTCACTTTTGCGATAGCAAAAACTTCACTAACAGAAAAGGATAGGACATTACGGATTAAACCCTTTTGTTCTCTCTGTTTGTAATAGGGGCTTGGGCTTAGCCCATAAAGCATTTGACCAGTCAAATGCGATGCTCGCACTTATAGTTGTTTTTAAATTCTTCGCTAAGGATACACCCAATATCGTGTTCCTCTTTTTAATCGCTAATCAGAATTTTATTCCTTCCTAATGGAGAAGCAAGTGAAGAGCATTTTTGATAGAATTGATGGAATAGTTGATGAAAAATTTGACACGCCCTGTATGCTTATAGATTCAGAGAGGGTATGTCAGGTAATAAGTGACATAAAAAGCATAGGAGAAATATACTATCCTGTGAAGGCCTGTGCCTATGGGCCGCTGCTCGAGCTTATGGTAAAGCAGGGTTTACATTTTAATATAAACTCGCTCCGCTATCTGCAAATAGCCCTGGATGCCGGCGCAGATATGGAAAGTCTGCTTTTGGACAACTGCCTGTTCACCCGTGGGGAGCTTGCGGAGGCAATACGCCTTGGGGCGCGGGAGTTTGCTGTGGACAGGCTCGCAATGGCTGAATTTATCCTTGAAAGAGTGCCTGATGCGAGAATATTCCTTAAGCTTTCCGCATCTGTGCTTGACTGCAAGCCTCGTAAGTATGGGGCAGGAGTCTCTGCGGCAAAGGAGCTTTACAGCCGCCTTTCGGATAGCGGTAATCTCTATGGCGCTTCCTTCTACATCGGCGAGGAGCTTTTCAACGAGGAAAACGTAAGGCTAATGTGCGAGTATGCCTTCTCGCTTGGCGATATAAAAAGGATAAATGTTGGCGGCGGCTTTACCTCGCGCAGCTTCTGCACCGAGTATTTCAAAAGGCTCCGGCAAGAGGGGATAGAGCTTATCTTCGAGCCGGGCAGGGGAATTCTCACCGATGCCTGCGCAATGCTTACAAGGGCTGTTTCGGTTGATAAGAGCGGTGCCGTGTCAAGAATTCGCCTGGATGCCAGCGTATATTCTGGGCTGATGGACAGATTTATTGAGGACAAGCGCTATCCTATCCTTGCCAGGGGCGAGTCGGATACCACATATCTTGTAAGCGGATATACCTCCGACTCCTGCGACTCCTTTGGGCTTTGCGAGCTTCCGGATGATATTGCTGAAGGAGATCTGCTCCTGATTGGCAATTGCGGGTCATACAGCTTTGATATGTCCTGCGTTTATTCAGGCGCGCTTCCGCTTTCCTTTAAACTTTTATGAGCAGAAAAACGAGGTTTGTATGAAAATTAAAGCTGAAATACTGAATATTCGCGGGTGTCTTCCCGACGGGGTAAGCCCGCTTCCGAAGTTCCGCGCGGAGAAGGCCTCCACAGTAAAATGCGAGGGCGATTTTCCCGAGGAGCTTAAGATAACCCTGGGACATCAGGAGAGAGTGCTTCCCTATACGATGCAGGATAGGTATGACCGCTCCCGCGAGATGCTTAGCCTTAAGACCTTTGTGCTTGAAAACGAGTATCTGAGGGCGCAGTTTATTCCCTCGCTGGGCGGAAGGCTTCACTCGCTTTTTGATAAGAGGGAGGGAAGGGAGCTGCTCTTTACAAATCCGGTTATTCAGCCCGGCAATCTGGCGATAAGGAACGCCTGGCTCTCGGGCGGAATTGAGTGGAATGTGGGCAATATAGGTCACACCTACACCACCTGTGACAATGTCTATGCTGCCATAATGCAGGACGGCGAGGGGAACGACTTCCTCCGCATTTACGAGTTTGAGCGCAATAAGAGCGTTTTCTGGCAGGTAGATTTCCATCTTCCCGACGGCTCGCCTGTGCTTTATTCGCATGTGAGGCTGGTCAATCCCTTTGACACCGACACAACTATATACTGGTGGACAAATATTGCCGTTCCCAGCTCTGATAGGACAAGAATTCTTGCCTCGGGCAGAAATGTAATCAGCCTGGCTCAGGGGAAATGTATGTATGAGCCACTGCCATATCTCAAGGCGATGAACGAGGTAGATTGCTCCTACCCGTCGAATGCCACGAGGGCGTATGACTATTTCATTCAGCACAATTATGAGGGCGAGTCCACCTGGGAGGCGTCCTGCGAGGGAGACGGTCATCTGTTCTTCGAGCGCTCAACTGCTCCTCTTTACTACAAGAAGCTCTTCTGCTGGGGCAACCACCGCGGCGGTGAGAGATGGCAGGAGTTCCTGTCGGACGGCGAGGGGACAGGCTACTATGTAGAGATTCAGGCGGGAATTGCTCCCTCTCAGCTCCACGATAAGCTCTTCCCGGCGAACAGCACACTCGAATGGACCCAGTGCTATGGCGGAATGAAGCTTGACTGTGAAAGGCTCTATGGCGAGTATTCTGATGCCGTGGAATATCTGGACGGCGAGCTTGGCGCGGTTATCAGCGCTTCCGATATAAAGAGGGTTGATGAAGAGCTGAAGGCTCTTGCCGATATCCCTGTGCGGCAGAGTTGTCTTGTCAATTTCGGCTCGGGCTTTGGCGCGCTTGAAATTATGCGAATGAATATTGATGGCGATGGAGCAGCTCCTGCAAATCTTCTGTTCCCCGAGAGCCAAATCGGCGAGAACGAGCAAATATGGCTCACCCTGCTTCGTGAGGGCAGAATGCCCGTGGCAGAGCCTCTTGCGCCTCCTGTAAGCTATAATGTAAGCACTAAATGGCTGCCCCGCCTTGAGAGGGCGTACAGAAGCGAGCCGAACAACTGGTTTGCCGCCTACCACTACGGAGTTGCCGTATATGAGCGAGCGGATAATACAAGGCTTGCCTCTATGTCCTATGACGAAAATGAAAGACGCGAGGCGAGCGAGGAGGCGAAGGACGCTTGGCTTCGCTCTGCCGGAGCCGTAGGCAATCCCTGGGCGTACAGATGCCTTGCGGTGTTGGAGGAAAGGGCGGGGAACATCAAGCTCGCCGAGGCCTATTATGATTTGGCGCTTATGGTTCGTGGCTGGGCAACCGACTTTGCCATCGGCTCGGAGAAGCTTTCCTTCCTCATTCGTCACAAGAGGTATCACCGCGCCTTCCGGGTTTATGAAGCGCTCCCCGAGATATGCAAGAGCCGGGACCGTGTTAAGATTTCCGCCGCTGTTGCCGCCGCAAAGCTAGGCAAGCTTGATTATCTTGACGCCTTCTTTGCCGAGGAGCATTATGATATACGCGAGGGTGAATGCTCGCTTACCGATGTGTGGTTTGAGTATTCCGCAAGGAAGCTTGCCCGCGAAAGAGGAATGGACCTTTTGACAAGCGAGGAACTTCTCATGCTTATAGCGGAGGCAGAGGAGAGCTGTCCGCCACCTCCGTCTATCGATTTCCGTATGTCGGTCGATAAGAACAACAAGTACAGGGTTGGAAATGAATGACCTGTCCGAAGCCCTGTTTAGGTCCCGTTCGGTTAAGGAAAAAGCATCAGAGATAGCCCCTCACACGGGGGAGAATCCACACAAAAAGAGGGCCTTTTGGTTGTCAGCCAAAGGGTCCTCTTTGCCTTTTTTAGCTATTTAATCAAAGAAGGATGTAAAGCCTATGTCGGTTATGTTTATTCCAAGGCTGCCCTTCTCGCTCTCGACAGTGGCAAGAAGAATATCCGCCATATTAGAGCCAAGCTCGCGAATGGTTTCGCGCATGGAGGCCGTCGAGCCGTTGTTGGTGGAATAGCCTAAGAGTGTGTCGGTGGTATATGTGCTTGCGGTTATAACGCCACCCATATAGTCCTCGTAGGTGTCAACATAGGAGTAGTTATGCGTCGACGTATTTTTGGGTGTGATGTAGATTGTAAAAAGCGCGGTAAAGCTTTCGTCGTACAGGAAGAGCGAGAGAAGAACCTCCGACTCGGAGGAATCAAATGAATACTGGATTTGGTATACATCGTCACCCGAGGAATATGAGCCGCCGTCAAGCGTGTAGGTGTTATCCGAGTAATCGTATGTACCTCGGCTTAAAATATGGTCGCGCAGTGTGACATAGAACCTGCCATTGCCGCACCCGGAGCAGGTGCGAGTGCTTTCGTTAAAGCTGTGAGAGGGCGGAATGACGGTTGCCTCTTTCAGAACCTTTCCGCAGCCCTCGCACACCACAGAGTCTCCGGTGCCTGCGGTCGTACAGGTTGCAGCCTTGCCGGGGATCGTCTTTTCGATGTGGTTGTCCAGGTCGGTGTATTTTACCTCCTGCGTCCTTCCACAACCTGCATCAAGACAGGTACGGGTTTTTATACCGTCGCTTTGGCAGGTGGCGGGAACAGATATCTGCCACTCAAAATAGCTGTGCGAGTCGGGAATGATCTTGCAGGCGGTTGCCGTAAGGAGGGTTAGTAACAGGATTGCGAGAAATATGATTATCCTTTTCATTATGCTTATCCATCAATTCTTTATTTTTTTGAGATACGGATAGGAGCTGCCCGTCAGTATCAGGTCCAGGCGGCGTTTCTGGAAAAACGGAACTCAAAGCCGCTTTCCACAAGTCTTTCGGCTATGCTCTCACGGTCACTGAATTCGCTGGACGAGAGATAGACGCCATTTACAAGCCAGTTATCTGTTGACAAAAAATGCACAGACGAGATTGAATAACACTTGAAGAAGGCGTTCTTATTGATTAAAGTAACCGAGCTGGGGATAACAAGCTCGCCGCTGATTCCCGAGTCCATAAAGGCCTGGGAGGATATGGTCTTCAGGCTTGTAGACAGGATGCAGGAGGTGAGATCCGAGCAGCCAAAGAAGGCGCGTTCCCCGATAAAGGTTAAATTGTTCGGCAGGCGTAGAGAGGATAGCTGGCTACAGCCCTGGAATGCGCCCTCTCCGATGGATATAAGGCTATCGGGCAGTGTTACGGAGTTCAGATAGATGCATTCCGCAAAGGTGTTCGGCTTAAGCTCGGTAATTGCGCCGTCAATTTGCACATACTGCACGCTTGACTGATAGAAGGCGCTGTTGCCGATTTCGGTAACGGTAGAGGGAATGATTATCATCTCTATTTTGGAATAGGCGAAGGCATAGTCCTCTATTCGCTCGATGCCCTCGGGAATGATGACCTCGTTGAATTCTCCGCGCGCAAATGCCTCCGAGCCGATTATCTTTACCGGCACACCGTCAACCTCCGCGGGGATTTCAAAAATCCCCCGTTCATCAAGCACGCCGCTGACCTCGTAGCTTCCGTTATCGAGCATAGTGTATGCTAAACCGTCGCCACTCATGGCTGTTCCGATAGCGAAGATGATTGCGACAACGGCGAATATTACAGCTATCGCAATCGCCGCGATAATACCGACCTTTATCAGTGTTTTTACCGTTTTCCTTCGCTTCTCTGCCTTCAGCTCTTCCGCTTTTCTTCTCGCCTCGTCCTCTGCCTCCATTCCGGCAAGTAGCGCGTTTGTATCCTTGTATCCCTCGATACCTTGGAGCAGGCTTTTTGCCCTCTCCCTGTTCTGGGCGGTATTGCTCTTGAGAAGCTCCAGGGCGCTAAGATACGCAGCCTCGTTTTTGTAATAGTCGGGATCAATGTTGCAAAGCGCCTCGTGGCTTGCTCCGCAGACAGGGCAGGTCTGCTCCTCGGCGTGGCAGATCGCGCCACAGGTGCAAAGCCATATTCCCTCCGCCTCGCAGGGGACGTAGTTGGCGGAATTGCCGAAGCTCTTTTTGTAGAGCGCAAGCTGGGCAGGCTCGGGCAGAAGGGCGGAGATGGGCTTCTTGGCGGGCAATGTTTTCCATGGGGTATCTTCCTCCGCGTTCCATACGGTACGGTCTGCAAAGGCCAAAGAGATGACCTCCACCTCGAAGGAGCGCGTGCTGGGGTTCTTGAAGAATATGGGCTGCTTTGCTCCAAAGTCTGCATTTCTTCCTGCGAATATATCCAGATACTCCTGCTCGAAGTCGTCAAGGAGTGCGCCCAAAGGATCGTACGCCCTGATTCGCGCCTTAAGGTATAGCACGGGCTTGTCGGATATGCTCTTGTATTTTACCTGACCGAGAATGTTGCCGTTGGTGTTATCCATAAGCAGCGCGGAGGCGAGAATAACGATCGGTGAGCCGTTGGCATAGCGCGCCTCTGTCTGCTCGTACAGTTTACTATATTTTTCGCTCATCATTCACCTCATCAAAGCTCGGGTAGGTCATCAATTACCGTGGTGCTTGTCTGCTGAGTGGGCTGCTGTGGAGCATACTGCTGCTGAGTAGGCTGGGGGTTGTACAGAGGCTGCTGCGGAGCATACTGCTGCTGAACAGGCTGGGGGTTGTACAGAGGCTGTTGCGGAGCATACTGCTGCTGAACAGGCTGGTTATTGTATACAGGCTGCTGTGGAGCGTACTGCTGCTGAGCAGGCTGGGGGTTGTACAGAGGCTGCTGCGGAGCATACTGCTGCTGAGTAGGCTGGTTATTGTATACAGGCTGCTGACCGTTGGGATTAAGCATGGCGGTGTTCATAACGATGCGGTTGGTGTTGCCGATAAGGTGGCCGTAGCCCCATATAATGTGGTAAAGCACCTTGCAGGAAATGCAGATTACAAAGCCGCCGACGGGAATTGTGCAGGCAAGAATAAGGTAAATTGAATAATCGTCTACCGCATACAGGATAAACAAGACAATCATGGCAATAAGGGACAAAGAAAGGAAAACAACGCCTATGATGTCTATAATTCTGGCGATAAGCTTAATCTTATTCTCAACTCCGTAGTCGTCTGTGCTGGAGAGGGGAACGGGAGCTTTAACCGAGGGCTTGCTTGCCACAATTCTCTTTGCTGCTGCTGCAATATCCTCTTTCGTGGGGAGGAGGGGGAGGGTGTATAGGATAGAGCCTGCAAGAACGCAGCCTGCTGTGATAAAGCTTGCGATAGTGGAGAGAATATAGTCATCGTAAGCTGTGAAAACCGCACTGACTAAGAAGAGAGCAAGAAGGGAAAACAGTCCTGTGAGAATACCGAATATAATTGTAAATACAAGGGGGTTCCTTTTTATTATTTCCTTGCCGCCAAAGAGATGGAAGCCGAGGAATATAACAGGAAGAATAAAAATGACTGAAGAAAAAATAATGCTTGCTATCATAAGGATAAACAGAACAATGTTATCCTTGCGCAAAAGGACGAGGACGCCGGTTACTCCTGCCAGACCGAAGGAAAGAAGGGCAAGAATTGGGTTGCTGTCATAGCCTGCGAATTGGGCGATTAAGCCAGCTAATGCTGCTACAAGGTAAAGCACGCCAATAAGTATGTTTTTTCGGTTGGTGCCTTCGGGCTTATCAGCCCCGGGTTGAGTTGTGAGAATTTGTTGATCCATTTTTGTATCTCCTTAAATAAAAATTTTGCATTGATAAAAAAGCTCTGTGATAGAGTGCATTTGGACTTGCTTTTTTGCCGATACATAATATAAAGTAAATAAAAATGACTTAATGCGACAAAGATATTTAATTTTTTCTTTTATCTTTCAATTGTCTATATTCCAGGCATAAATGATAACCCCGCAATACAAAAATGAGAGCCCGTCTGAGGGCTCTCATTTTTGCCTTATAAGCAAGGCACGCTTGATTTATAGAGTTAATAGCTCGGTCATGACCGTGATATAGTGGTCCGAGACGCTCTTTATTTCCTCGGTATACTCCCGTGAGGATTCGTCAAACACACCGCATACCTTGATTCCCGCTTCTCTTGCGGTTTTGTCCGCATTGTAGTTGTCATCAAGGAAAAGAATTTCGCCAATTGGTCTGCCTATCCTCTCGGCTGCCATAGCATATATTTCGGGGTTCGCCTTGGTGGTGTTAAAATCATCGCAGGACCAGATGTTGGTGAAATAATCATATATACCAAGCCTTTTTAGGCACACATCCAAAACCGAGTGGGGGCTTGCTGTTAAAATGTTTAGGTCGGCGCCCATCTCCTCGAGCTTCCTTACCGTCTCAATAACACCGCTCTTTGCCTGGATGCGGTGGGCATAGTCATCAAAGGCATACCTGTTCATCCTCTCCACAAGCCTGTCCACAGGCTCGGTAAGCCCCAGCTCCTCGACATAATATTTTGCGGTGCCGAGATAGCCTAAGGGGGTTATTATTTTAATAATATCCTCGGAATACTTTATATTATTCTCGTCAAGTATGCGGAGCATAACCGAGATGAATGAGGGCATAGAATCGACGAGGGTGCCATCGAAATCGAATAAATATGTATAATATCGCAGAGCCTTCTTGGGCGCAAGTCTATTGTTTTCTGTCATAATACCGCCTTTCTTAAACCATTATAACATATTTTTATCATTTTTCAATAGCTCGTCGGTGGCTTTGCTTGGCATATTGTAAGAAATCTGCTTTTTACCCTGTATCCAAGCGGCTCAAGCCTCGCCAATAAAACCCCCTCAAGCGCAGAGGCGCTTGAGGGGGCTATTAATTGAAGATTATTAATTCTTGTCAAGTCGAATGGGGGTAGCGCCCTCGCCGAACATTCAAGCGAAGGCTTTTTATATTATACATATAAAGTAGTTAGTCCACCCTCAACATTCTGTATCCAACGCCGATGTGCGTTTGGATATACTGCGGTGTAT
>JAFTRB010000130.1 GCA_017462445.1 Clostridia bacterium | reverse complement strand
GACAGTTAGCCATTTTCTCTCTCCTTAAGAACGGGCTCGAGAATATTAGTAGTGAAGAACTCGCGGAAGCCCTCCTTTGTCACTCCGACATGAACATCGTCATCGACCTGGACTGTAACGCCTATCCGATTGCACTTACCTATGCAAAAGCTGCCTGCAAGCACCACATCGTCGCGGATACCGTATTCATCAAGAGCCGCCTCGAGAAGCTCGACAATTTCAGGCGAGCCCTTGAGATGGCAGGAGGAGCCGACACATACCTGGACGATCTTCATATCAGAGCCTGCCCAGCACATTCTCGGCAAAGAATTCGCCGACGGTTTCGGGAGTGACGGAGAAGAAGTCCCCGTCAACTGTTACACATACGCCCTTCTGGCATCTGCCCATGCAAAAGGTTCCGCCAAGCTCGACCTCGTCACCGAGCTTGTTCTCTGCAATAAGATACTGAAGCTGCTCTACAACACTGCGAGAGCCCTTGATATGGCAGGAGCTGCCTATACAAACAGTAATTTTCATTTCAAAATCCTTTCTTATTCGTAATCAACAACCGAGGTCCATGAAAGAAGGAATTCGCGCTCCTTCGCATTTCCCTTTACCGACTGGGATGCGGCAACAATAGGCATCCACTTCTGTACATACTGCTTGGCAGTTCCGCTCTTTTGGCAGAAGAGGTCAAGGTATTTCTCAGCCCCCTCGATATCTCCCGAGAGCCAGAAGAGCAAATAGGTTCTCGCCACATCCGCAGAGGCATTGCCCTGGGTTGCGTGGGACCAGTCAATGATGTAGGGGGTTCCGTCCTCGGAAATGATAATGTTGGAGGGATTCAAATCACCATGGCAAACCTTGTTATGCTTGGGCATTCCCTCCAGCCTTGTGTGCAAATCGTATCGGGTGGTTGCATCAAGCTCGCATATGCTGATCTTACGGCTCATCTTATCCTTAAGCTTGCCAAGGGCGGGAGAGGTCTTGCTGTGGATAGACATCTGCACATCCACAAGCAGCTCAATATATTTATCCTTGTTATCGGGGTCCTCCTCCATCAGGCGAGCGAGGGTCTTGCCCTTTATAAACTCGCTGACTATTGCCCACTTGCCGTCAACCATCGTTACCTCAAGAATTTTTGGAATATAAAGACCGGTTTCTTCTATACGCGCCTGATTGAGCGCCTCGTTAAGAACATCCGCCTTACAATAGCTCTCATCAAACACCTTAATACATCTGTCGCCGTCACGATAGACGGTCTTGTTATTTCTGACTGCGATTACTCTGTCA
Organism: Clostridia bacterium; assembly: GCA_017462445.1. The sequence goes on along the minus strand of JAFTRB010000130.1, from coordinate 20,053 downwards.
AGTTTCATTTACATTATCTCCTATCATTCCTGCAATTATTTAACACGGGTGGCATTCTTTCCCTTGGTGTACATCGTCTTTACACTGTCGGGCTCAAAATCGGAGTAGGGGGACACGGGCATCTCCTTCTCGGTGAAGCGAGTTCCGTAGTATGCCGCAAGATACATATCCTTTATCTCGCTCATAAGCGGATAACGGGGGTTGGCACCGGTACACTGGTCGTCGAACGCCTGCTCTACCATCTCGTCGAGCGAGGCGAGGAAGCTCTCCTCATCAATTCCGTAATCCCTGATGGTCGCCTTGATGCCGACTCTCGCCTTGAGCGCATTTACCGCGCTGATGAGAGCCTCAACCTTTTCCCTCTCGGTGTTACCGCCAAGCCCCAGATGATCGGCAATTTCCGCATATCTTGCTGCGGTGTGGGGGTGGTCATACTGGGAGAAGGTTCCCATCTTTATGGGAGCATCGGAGGAGTTGAAGCGAATTACCTGCTCTATCATAAGAGCGTTTGCAACGCCGTGGGGGAGGTGATGGAAGGCTCCAAGCTTATGCGCCATAGAGTGGCATACACCAAGGAAGGCATTGGCAAACGCCATACCTGCCATAGTTGCCGCATTTGCCATCTTCTCTCTTGCCTGAACATCTACCTGACCGTTGTCATAGGCTCTTGGGAGGTAGGTGAAGATGGTCTTAAGCGCTCCGAGCGCCAGTCCGTCCGTGTAGTCGGTGGCAAGCATTGCTACATATGCCTCAAGCGCGTGGGTTACAGCATCAATTCCCGAGGCGGCTGTCAAGCCCTTGGGCGCGGACATATGGAAGTCGGTGTCAACAATTGCCATGTTGGGAAGAAGCTCGTAGTCTGCAAGGGGGTACTTGACTCCGGTGCTCTCATCGGTTATAACCGCAAAGGGAGTAACCTCCGAGCCTGTTCCTGCAGAGGTGGGAATGGCTATGAAATATGCCTTCTCGCCCATCTTGGGGAAGGTATATACGCGCTTGCGTATATCGATAAATCTCATCGCCATATCCATAAAGTCTGCATCCGGATGCTCATACAATACCCACATGATCTTACCCGCATCCATAGCCGAGCCACCGCCAAGAGCTATGATCGTGTCGGGCCCAAAGGCGCGCATCTGCTCGGCTCCGGCTCTTGCGCAGGCAAGGGTAGGATCGGGAGCAACATCGAAGAAGGTGGTGTGGGTGATACCCATCTCGTCAAGCTTATCGGTAATGGGCTTGGTGTAGCCGTTCTCGTAGAGGAACCTGTCGGTTACGATAAATGCCTTTTTAGCGCCTCTTACGGTCTTAAGCTCGTCAAGCGCTACGGGCAGGCAGCCCTTCTTTATGTAAACCTTACCGGGTGTTCTGAACCAAAGCATATTTTCTCTTCTTTCTGCAACCGTCTTGATATTTATAAGATGCTTAACTCCAACATTCTCGGAAACCGAGTTGCCGCCCCAGGAGCCACAGCCGAGGGTAAGCGAGGGAGCAAGCCTGAAGTTGTACAAATCACCTATACCGCCCTGCGCCGAGGGAGTGTTTACAAGGATACGGCAGGTCTTCATACGCGCCGCAAACTCAGCAAGCTTTCCGCTCTCGGTAATCTCGTTAAGATAGATAGAAGAGGTGTGACCGTAGCCACCGTCCGCTACACGATGCTCCGCCTTGGCGAGCGCATCCTCAAAGCTCTTCGCCCTGTACATTGCAAGCACGTGGGAAAGCTTCTCGTGGGCAAACTCCTCGCTCAGCTCAACGCTCTCAACCTCGCCCATAAGCACCTTTGTTCCAACGGGAACGCTGACGCCTGCAAGCTCGGCAATTCTGTGAGCGCTCTGTCCAACAATTTTAGCATTAAGCGCGCCGTTGATTATAATTGTCTTTCTTACCTTCTCGGTCTCGGCGGGGCTTAAGAAGTAGCAGCCGCGAACAGCGAACTCCTCCTTGACAGCATCGTAGATATCGTCAAGCACGATAACAGACTGCTCGGAAGCGCAAATCATACCGTTATCAAAGGTCTTGGAGTGAATAATGGAGCTTACAGCAAGAAGAACATCCGCCGTGCTGTCGATGATGGCGGGAGTGTTACCCGCGCCAACGCCGAGAGCGGGCTTTCCGCTGGAGTATGCCGCCTTTACCATTCCCGGGCCGCCTGTGGCAAGGATGATGTCAGCCTCCTTCATAACCGTGTTGGTCATCTCAAGGGAGGGGATGTCGATCCAATCGATAATTCCCTCGGGCGCGCCAGCAGCAACCGCCGCCTCAAGAATAAGCTTTGCTGCCGCGATAGTCGAATTCTTTGCTCTGGGGTGGGGAGAGATGATGATGGCATTTCTTGTCTTAAGAGCAAGAAGGCACTTGAAGATGGCGGTGGAGGTGGGGTTGGTGGTAGGAATGACGGCGGCAATTACACCGATAGGCTCGGCAATCTTCTTGATGCCAAAGGCCTTATCCTCCTCGATAACACCACAGGTCTTGGTGTTCTTGTATGCGTTGTAAATGTACTCGGAGGCATAGTTGTTTTTAATAACCTTATCCTCCACAATACCCATGCCGGTCTCCTCGACCGCAAGCTTAGCCAGGCTTATTCTAGCCTTGTTTGCCGCAGATGCCGCCGCAAGGAATATGGCATCAACCTGCTCCTGAGTGTAGGTGGCAAAGATACGCTGCGCATCTCTGACTCTTGCAATCGCCTCCTCAAGGCGCTCTACACTGTCAATGATCTGGTAAGTTTTTTCTTTCATTTTTTCCTCCGTGAAAGGTCGTTTATTAAGATTGTTATAATTTTAACATACTTTTTCCGTAATGTAAATTACCAAAAAGGCAACGGGGGTTATATATAAAAATAACCCCATCGGCAATTATTGCCGATGGGGGAAGGAATTATTATAATATGTGGGGTTCAGGATAAATTTCTTCTTCGCGAATTACAAAGCTCGGTGATAAACGCCTTGTCCAAAGCGGAAAGCTTATAGCCCTTTTTGTAAACCAGAACATCTTTATATAACCTGGTATTATCCACACAGGGGCGCTGTATAAGACCGTACATATCCAAAAGACGTTCCGGCACAGGAGATACCCACATAAAGGTTCTGGGATTTAATGACAGAAGGTCAAACTGGCTTGCCCTCTCGAAGATGAATATTCTCTCGTCAATATTATCGGGAAGCTCCTCCTTGACCACCTTGGAGAGCGGGAGAGAGGGGACATAGGGGTCGGCATGGGCTATCTCTATAAGCCCCGGTAAATCGCTGAAGCTTATGCTCTCCCTTTCCGCAAGAGGAGAGTCTTTACTCATAAGCAACAGGTATGAGAACTCAGCAATCATCTCATATTCCAGCCCATGCTCCTCGAGCATATCCTTGAACTGCCGTTCAAAGCTCTCGGCATAGCGAATAATTCCCAGGTGATAATCGTGCTCAAGAATATTGCTTATCGCCCTTTGCGAGTTGGTTTCCTTATAGAAAAGCTCGCAGGGCTCGCCATCTAAAACAGAGCTAAAGGCAGTAAATGCCTCTGCAATATATGTTGCGCGAGGAACAGAGATGGAAAAGCGTTGCTTCTTTTTAGCTCCACTCTTATACTGCGCCTCAACACTGTCAATGTGACTGATCAGCTCCTTGGCATATCCGATGAACTTCTCGCCCTCCAGGGTAAGAACCATACCCTTGGCAGTACGATCAAATATAACAATTCCAAGATCTGCCTCCAGCTCCTTTATGGAGCGGCTGATATTTGGCAGAGCGACAAAGAGCGTATCCGCCGCCTTTGCCATACTTCCCTGCTTTGCAACCTCAAGAGCATATCTTACATGTAATAGGTTCATACCTGCCTCCCTTTGTTTGCTAACTAAATTATATAAAACATTTTTCTATTTGTCAATGAATAGAGATAAAATAATATACTAACAGATGATATTTGTTTAATATAATAATTAATACCCAACAAGGCGGTTCATAAGAATTTTAGCAAAAAAGACCGAGTGACTCGGTCTTTTTGTGTTAACCCCCATCGACTCTTTGCCGATGGGGGTCCGCATTATTTAATTTACACTACTCTCTTCCAGCAATAACCGGCATATTCTTCCTTAAGATTTATTGCATTCTGCGAGGGGGAGGATACCGAGATAGCCTCAGCCGACCCTGACGATGCTACCCGATAGATCTGCCATCCGCTCTGCGCGCCAAAGTATACGCTTGTAAGAGAAGCGCAGCCCTTAAATACCTCCTCGCCAATCCAGACAAGAGATGCGGGGAGCGTGATGCTTTCGATGGCGCAGCCAGAAAAGGCGCCATTGGAAATATGAGTAAGAGTCCCGGGCAGCTCCACCGCGCCAAGCGATGTACAACCTGAAAATGCGTTAGTGGATATGCGAATAATACCAACCGAGGAAAGGTCTATGCTTCTGAAGCCGCAGCCGGCAAAGGCGCCATCTCCAATTTCGGTAAGGCCTGTGGGCAGCTCTACTGTTACAAGGGCAGAGCAGCCGGCGAATGCCCCTGCCGCCAGTATTTCAACGGGACTATCCTTTTCAAAGCTAAGTCTCGCGAGCGACTTATTGTTGGCAAAGGCGTACTCACCGATGCTGTTTACATTGCTCGGAATATGAACGCCTACCAAATTGCATTCGTAGAAGGCAGCCTCTCCTATGGAGGTTACTGAGCTTGGGATCGTGATATCCGTCTTCTCACCGACATAATCGATAAGCACGCCGTCTGCGGTTATAACAAAGCCGTTTTCATCGGCGGGCGCGCAAAGATACTTGGACTCGCCCCCGGCTATTTCAGCATTCCCCGAATCGATTGAATATTTGTCAACCGAAAAGACTATCCACTTGCCCTCTGTCTCTTTAAGAACATAGTCAAATTTTAACGGCGACTCTGTTGCCGCGACATGAATAGTTACAAGCTCGTAGCTATTACCTACCTTGAATACTGTATAGAAGTCGCAACTAATCATATTGCCAAGACCTGCGCCCGCGCTGACTCCGGAATACTCGCCCTTTGCGCAGTAAATCAGCTCTGCGCCCAGAAGACCGTTATATATTACTCCGTCATCATCCGCCCTGCTCTGTGTTCCCACGGCGGAAAGGCGCTTTAAGGTATTCGCAAGCATAATCGACATATCCCTTTCGGATATAGCGGTATCAAGCTTGACCGTGGTTTTGTCCGAAAGATCGTTCCAGGGCGCAATATTTGCAAGACCGACATTGTTCAAGGCTGAAACGAAGCCGCTCTCGCTCCTTGCGCTACCGTCCATTATTGCATCAAGCAGGGCCGCATCATTGATGCAATAGAGCATCATGCCGATTGCCCCGTTTTTATTTGTAAGAGCGCCGAAGCCGATATAATCCTCTCGCGGCTCGATAAAGAATATGCGCTCGGTCTTCATACCCATAGAGAGAAGCCTTTTAGCGGCAATGTCCTCGCCCCACTGATTGTCGCCCTTCATCCATTTTTCGAGAAGCTCACGAAGGAGTGGTATATTATAGTTATACTCTCCCGACTCATCCACGGTATAGATATAGCGCTTCTCATCCTGGTCAGGCTCGTCGGGATCAGGCTCATCGGGCGTGGGGGTATCGGGCGAAGGCCCTATGGGAGCGCTCTCGTCTACGATCCTGTCGCCCTCGGGCATTTCAAGCTCGGTTAAACCAAGCATATATATATCAAAGGTATATTCCTCGCCGTTGATTCTTATCTCGGCTCCGCTCTCCCCCTCGACAATTCTTAATGTGACAGCTCTGCCGTCAAGGCTACCTGTATACTCGCCCGTTTCGCTATCGTACGCAGTCCATTCTGCGCCGACAAGCTTATCCTTGGCAAGGCTGTCAAAATCAACCGCCTCGGTGTCCGTCTTGTGCCACATAGCATCGCTGGAATCGTACTTGTAAGAGTAATATCTTCCACCCTCTACGGCAATAAATTCGCCCTTGGTGTCATACATTCCCCGATAGATACGCACACCGTTTTCGCAAACCAGATAGCGCGTTGTCGAGGAGTCCGTGCCCTCGTTTATAAAAGCGGTGTAGTTGTTGCCCATCGCCTGAATAAAGCTGTCGATCGCCGAGGTGTCGACTGTGGGCGTCTCGGGCTGCTCAGGTGTCTCGGGCTGTTCGGGCTCATCAGGGGTATCACCGCCAGGGACATCAGTCTGCCCGTTATCGCCCTCGGGCGGTGTGCCCGGATCATCCTCTGTACCGCCGCAGGCAACAAGCGACAGGGTCAAAAGCAAGGCAAGAAGCATTGCTGCAAATAAGTATAAAATTCTTTTCATATCATTCTCCTTTAACTACCTTCACACAGTCCACTCCCCAGTGGCATAGCAGCCAGGACAGCTCTTCGGTTATCCTCTCACCGCTTACAACAATCGGTACGGCAGGAGGACAGTTGACCGAGGGGTCAGCGCAGATTCTGCCGACAGCGTCGCGGGAGGCTATCGCCTCGCTTGGAGCAAGAAGAGCATCTCTTGCACTCATAATCTTCTCTGCGCGGGGTGGCAAGGGACCGTAATCGGCAGTGTACTCTGCGGCAGGCAAGCCCAGCAGGACTTTTTCCAAAAGCCGAAGCTCCTCAGCGGTGTTTGACGGCGATATCATCAGAACGGTAAAGTATCTGTCGGCAAACTCGGGAACTATGCCGTTTTTCTCGAGAATGTCGGCAATTTCATAACCCGTCATGCCAAATCTTGAACCAGAGAGTGTTATCTTTAACGGTTCCGAGGGCTCGGTAATAATTCCCTTTTTGGCAAGAGCCGCCTTCAGGCTCTCCACATCATTAACACATCTGCCAAGCTCCTCGGCATATCCCTCGTCAAGCTCCCTGTTACACAGGTCAAGCGATTGCAGAATGAGATACGACGGACTTGTAGAGGCGAAAAGGGACAGGCACTCTCTGGCATAGGAGTTATAGCTCTCCCACTCCTTCGATATGTGAAGATAGGCTCCGCCTGTCAGGACGGGGAGCGTTTTGTGCGCCGAGTCGGTACACATTGCCGCGCCCAGGGCGATAGGGTGCATAGGCTTCTCGAGGAAGGCGAGATATGCGCCGTGGGCATTATCTACGAGAAGCGGTATTCCAACCTCCTCGCATACCCTGCTGATACCGGCTATGTCAGCAATACCTCCGAGATAATCGGGGCTTGTAATATAAACCGCCATAGGCGGGGTATCAAGCGAGGAAAGCGTATTTTTGACAAGCTCGGGAGTATAGCAGCCTCCGAGATATCCGCCACCCTCCGCATACATCCACACTATGTCTATCCCGAGGAGCGCCGCAGCATATACAAACGCCTTATGCGCATTCCTCGCCGCCACAACAGTGGGGGGCGTGTCGCTTTTTTTAGCCTTCAGAGCCACAGCGAGCATAGCCTTTATTGCAAGAGTTGAGCCCTCGGTCGAGTAGTAAGTATGGGAAGTGTTGAAGAGAGATGTGGCACCTCTCTCGCTCTGCTCGATTATCCCCGTGGGAGAGTAAAGCACATCGGCGCCTCCCACCTCGGTAATATCACGCTCCTCGCAGCCGAGAGGCCCTCTTCCCTTGTGGCCGGGCATATGCAGCCTAGCACTTCCGCGGTCTATGTACTCGCTTACAAAATCGTATATGGGAGTATTCATTCTTCCTGGGACTCGGCAACCTGCATCATGACTGCGCACTCGATCCTCTTCTTGAACAGCTCACAGCCGTAGGCGTATACACCGCCGATGCTACCGGTTGCGTGGTAGGCATTTGCCGCACAGCCGCCCGAGCAATAAAGCTTCGCCCAGCAATCGCGGCATTCGGGGCGAGAGTAGGAGTTACAGCTACGGAACTCATCCTGCACGGAGATATTTGTCACGCCGTCCCAGATGTTGCCGAGCGAATACTTGGGGTCGCCGACAAACTGGTGGCAGGGGAATAACTCGCCCCAGGGGGTGACAGCCATATACTCCGTCCCCGAGCCGCAGCCTGTTATTCTCTTATAGATACAGGGGCCGTTCTTAAGGTCAAGCATATAGTGGTAGAAGGTAAAGGGCCTACCCTCCTTCTTCCTCTTAAGCATCTCCTTGGCAAGTATCTCATACTGCTCAAAGAGCTTGGGAAGATCCTCCTCGGTGAGAGCGTAGGGGTCGGTGGGAGGACAGACAACAGGCTCCATGCTAAGCTCGGTAAAGCCAAGATCAGCCATATGGAACAGGTCATTTGTAAAGTCCACATTATTGTGCGTAAAGGTTCCGCGGACATAATATCCCTTGCCTCCGCGCGCCTCAACCAGCTTTTGGAAGAGGGGGACGATCCTGTCATAGCTTCCCTCGCCACCGTAGGTGCGGCGGAAGTGGTCGTGAACCTCGCGTCTGCCATCAAGGCTGAGAACAACATTGCTCATCTCCCTGTTGCAGAAGTCTATTACATCGTCATCGATAAGAAGTCCGTTGGTCGTAAGAGTAAAGCGGAAATTCTTCCCCTTTTCCTTCTCTATGCTTCTTGCATAGGCAACGAGCTGCTTGACAACCTCCCAGTTCATAAGAGGCTCGCCGCCAAAGAAGTCGACCTCCAGATTTTTACGTGTGCCGGAGTTGGCTACCAGGAAGTCAAAGGCTGCCTTACCGACCTCGAAGGTCATAAGCGCTCTGTCCCCGTGGTATTTGCCCTGGCTGGCAAAGCAGTAGGAGCAGTTAAGATTACAGGTGTGGGCGATGTGAAGGCAGAGAGCCTTTACCACCCTGCTGTTATTCTTGTACTCACGGGCAAGGCCCTCATACACATCCTCGCTGAAAAGCTTGCCTGCCGCGATAAGGCTCTCGATATCGTCGAGGCACTCCTCGATATCCTCCTCGGTAACATCCTCAAGATGGCCGTATCTTGCCATGATCTCGGCAACGATTTCCTCCCGAGTGTGTGACTCGTACATTTCGATGATGTCGTATGCCACCTCGTCAACGGTGTGGACCGAGCCGCTGGCGGTATCAAGCACGATGTTGTATCCGTTTAGTTTATACTGATGTACCATTTTCTTCTCTCTTTTCTAAATCCCTATACATTTATAAAGGGTTGTCACACGCGGTAACAACCCTTATGTGCTGCTGTGCAACACGCTATTAAAACCAATATTACTTGTGATTCTCGCACTGCTGGTTTGCAACACCGCAAGAGGTCTTGCAAGCGGACTGGCAGGAGGTCTGGCACTCGCCACAGCCGCCGGTCTTGGTGGTAGCAGAAATGTTCTTGGTCTCAACAGTCTTAATTCTCTTCATTTTATAATCCTCCATAAAGACTTGTATTAAGTAAGGATATTTTATCACAAATAATTAAAGATGTCAATACTAAAAAAATATTTTATCTTCTGCTTTTTTACGGGCTTCGGTTTGGTTTAATAGATAACACCGCCTATTGATAAATCATAGAGCAACCACCTTTCCCGCCACTTGGCAAGGATAATTGCAAAAAGCCAATTGGTCATAAAGAGCGGCTGTCATCTCCGTCTATCGGTTTTCTGTTCAATAAATGGCGAAGCGCAAAACAGGGCCGGCTCAAACGAGCCGGCCCTTAATACTAAAGAAAGGTTTTAGATTATTTGAAAAACATTTTTTGGCGGATAGTCGGCCGCCATCCTGAAGCCTGTATCAGGCCTATTTCACACAATATTCAATTGTAAGCTTTTGTTTACTTTTTGGTTTCGGTTTCTCGTATAATTCAACACGGATACCTCTTAAGTCAGTTGTTCATTGGACCGTACCTTGTGTCGCGGCTTACGCCTATCCTATAAACCTCTTCCGTGAACGGTCGCCGTTGCATACCTCTTTTCCCCTTTGCATCTCCTGCCCTTGGGATACAAGTTTTGCTCCCGTCGCGCCTCACGCCTTAAACTAAGCTTATTCCTTTCAGGTGGCTAACCTGTGCCACCGTTCATTTTATTTTAGGCTCATACTTCCTTTTGCTTCTGTCATAAAGTAAGCTCTTTTGGTCATATTATACCTCCGAGTATGCCCTCCTCCTATTGGCACATGCCTGTCGGTGGGGCTAAAGCCTTATTTGCTTATATTTCTTGTTTTGCTACACAAATCTTAATTGTTCATTGGACTGCCCTCTTTATCGGGGGGTTAATTTCTATTTAGATTTTGGATTCGCCATTGTCTTGGCATTTACGGGCACCCCTTTACGGTGGTGCGGTAGACTGTCAGAACATCGGTTTGTCCATCCTTTCTCCGAGGCTTCATCCTCGGGCTTTTCTTGTTCAGGTCTCGGGCATTATGAGTCCGTAGCTTCCTGCCTTTCTCTTGTACACAACCGAGATGAGTCCGGTGTCGGCATCGGTAAACACGAAGAATGCGTGTCCCAAAAGGTTCATCTGCAGTATAGCCTCGTCAACCGTCATCGGTCGCATCGAGAAGGTCTTTACACGGATCTCGAATTCGCCCTCCTCCACATACTCGTCATCGTCCTCTTCTGCGATGACAAAGGCTCCGCTCTTCATCTTCTTTTCAAGCCTGGTCTTATTCTTTCTTATCTGTCTTTCAAGACCCTCTATGGCTCTGTCAAGGGCGGTCAGGAAGGTATCGCTCTCCTCCTCGCAGCGGAAGGTTGCTCCGCTGTAATTCACAGTAATCTCGATTATCTTTACCCCCTTGCGAGTGCGACAGGTGACAAACGCCTCCGTGTCCTCGCCAAAGAACTTGTCAAACTTGGCAAGCTTCTTTTCAACCGCGAGCTTCAAGCTCTCCCGTACGGTCATCTGCTTTCCGTAAATACTAATCTTCATACTGTGTCCCGTCCACCCATCCGGGCGGCCTTTCTGTGGAATTTGCGAATCCCGGGAACCTCCGATCGAGCGGGGTATTCCCCGTTCGCATCTTTATTATAGCACATTTCTTGTGCGTTGTAAACACTTTTTTGAAATTTTTACATCGCATTTTGTTGATTGTGTCCAATGTGTAAATTTCTATAGCCTTTTAGCACTTTTTTTGTCATTTCTATTGACAAGAGCGCCCCTTTTATGATAAAATCAATCTTGTGGGTGCCCATCAGGGGGCGCCCCTTTTTTGTGCAATTCTCACAAAAAGCGAAACCGAGGGACAGCTTGCGGGCGGTCTGTGAAGGCATCGCCTCTCCCAAATTTTTCGTTCACCTTACCGAAACAGAAAAAGCTCCCACCAACCTATTCGGGTTAGTGGGAGTTATAATTATGTAACGGCAACGCCATGAGGCGCTTGATAGCGAATGCCCTCTATTTACAGACTCATCATTCACCGCTAAAGCGGTCCACCTTCTCCCACAGGAGAAGGCTTATTTGCTTCCCTTCTTTGATGGATATCGAGCCTCACTTAAAAACTCCTCATCCACCGCTAAAGCGGTCCCCCTTCTCCCCGAGGAGAGGCGCGTCTATGTACAAGCGCTTCCAAGCCTTCTCCAGCGAGAGAAGGTGGCAGACGAGGAACGAGGCTGACGGATGAGGTGTCACCTAACAGGCTTTAAGTCAGAAAATGAAAGCCCTAGTTTTTTCAATATATCTGCAGCAACATTATGAAAATTCTTTCTAATGCTTTCGTTTGAATATCTCAGAACAGTAATTCCCCAAGATGCAAGAACCGCATCTCGCTGATTATCCAGTTCCTTATTGTCACGCGCCAAATGCTGTATTCCGTCGACCTCGATAACGACCTTTCTCCCGGCAACACCGGCAAAACCGAAAAATTTTTATCTTTTGTAATTGCATAACGATTATTGTAACAGTAATGCGTACTTCATAAGTAATTGTAATACAGTTATAATATAATCGTATTTGATTCAAAAGAGGTGCATAATGGAGAAAATTATCGGCAAAAGAATTGCGCAATACAGAAGAAGAAAGGGTATGACCCAGGAGGAGCTTTCAGAGATTCTTGAAATCACTCCGCACTATCTTTCCGCCCTGGAGCGCGGACTGTACAATATAAAGCTTGAAATGCTCGTTAAAATTCTTAATACACTTGAATGCTCTGCTGATGAAGTGTTCTGTGATGTTGTCGACAAATCCAGCTCTATAACAACCTCCAGACTCTCTATGCTACTCAACAATCTCCCAATCGATGAGCAGAAGAAAATTCTCGCTGTCGTGGAAACGATGATTGGTAACGCAAGTAAATAACCTTCTGAAAAGCTGTACCACGGTACAGTTTTTTCTTTTTCCCCCGAAAAAACAACATTATTCGACAGTGTTATAGTTATATAATAACAGTATGACGATTACTCGATAATGTATTCAAGGAGGAAAAATGGACAGAATTCACAGAAAAATCGATAAGCTGGGGCGAGTTGTTTTGCCAATACATTACAGAAGGGCATTGGGGCTTGAAGGAGAAGCAGAGATCGTCCTGGAAATGAACGGCAATACTATTACGATAAAACGATGCGCATCGACTTGCAGGCTTTGCGGCTCGTTTATAGGCGTGTCGGAAGATTTTTGCTTATGCTCAAGCTGTATAGACAAAATACAAGGAGCGACTGCAAAAAGAAAATAAAAGCAGCTCCCACAAGCCGCTTGTGCGGAGTGGGAGCTATTCTATTCTGTTTTGCTTTTCCCCTTCTTTGATGGATATCGAGCCTCGCTTAAGAACTCCTCATCCACCGCTAAAACGGTCCCCCTTCTCCCACAGGAGAAGGCTTATTTCAAAGAGACCGAGGGCTTAAATTAATCAAAGGTAGAGTCCCAGGCAATCTCGGTGGGTGCGGGGTCCTTGATGATGCTGGCCTTCAGGAAGGAGGCAGCGAGGGCAAGCCCCTCCTCCTCGCTCATAAGCGCATCCTCATGCTCGATGGACATAACCTTGTCATAGCCGACGGTGCGAAGGGCGGTGATGATCTCACGCCAATAGCTCTGGTCGTGGCCGTAGCCAACAGTGCGGAACACCCAGGATCTTCCGCCGATGTCGGCATAGCTCTTGGTGTCAAGGACGCCATTAACCGCTGTATTGAAGCCATCGATACGGGTATCCTTGGCGTGGAAGTGATGAATTGCGCCGCGCATTGCGCGAATTGCCTGTACCGGGTCCATTCCCTGCCAAATAAGGTGGGAGGGATCAAAGTTTGCGCCGATTACATCTCCAACAGCAGCGCGAAGCCTGAGAAGGGTGTCGGTATTGTATACACAGAAGCCGGGGTGCAGCTCAAGAGCGATCTTGGTGACACCGTGAGCCTTTGCAAACGCCGCCGTCTCCTTCCAATAGGGAATGAGAACCTCGTTCCACTGATAGTCGAGGGCATCCTTGAACTCGGTAGGCCAAGTACAGGTTACCCAGTTGGGCGTCTTGTCCTCCTTGGAGCCGCCGGGGCAGCCTGAGAAGGTAACGATGGTATCAACACCTATTTTCTCGGCAAGAAGAACCGCATTGACAAAATCCTCGTGATCTGCCTTTGCGATCTCGGGGTTAGGGTGAACCGGGTTGCCGTGAACCGAGAGGGCGGCAACCTCCATATCATACTTCTTTACGGTAGCAAGCCACTTGTCAAGCGCCTCCTGATCATTCAAAAGAACGGCGGGATCGCAATGGTGCTTACCGGGGTTTCCGCCTGCGCCAACCTCAATCATCTCGATACCAAGCGCCTTGAAATGCGCCAGAGCTTCATCAAAGGGGCGGTGACGGAAGAGATTTGTAAGAACTCCAAGCTTCATAATTATCTCCTATCTGCCTTCGGCAAAAAAATTATATTTATATTTTAGCACAGTATGACGGTCTTTTCAAGGAGAAAAATGAAGAATTTGGAAAAAACAAAAAACTTATCTTTTCGGTTATAATATTGACATTACAGTTAAAATATAGTAGAATAAAGGTAACAAATTGAAAATCCTTGTGAAGGGAGAGTATTATGGATAATGTAGGAAACACCGCCAATGATATTGTGAATGATGTCACCAACACTGCCACAAATGCTGCGGCGGGCGATATTGGCGCATATATTTCCCTGGCGGTATACTTGATTTTAGGGGCTGCTATACTGAGCGGAATCATATTCGGACTGAAGCGTGGCTTTGGAAAGACGGTTGTAAGGCTTGTTACTGTTATCATTTCTCTTATCGCCGCCTACTTCATCGCCTCCTCCATAAGCGGCTGGATCGCCACATTCTTTGCCGGCAAGACATTAAACGAGGCGGTGCTGGCATTTATTGCCTGGATTCGTGGCTTTGCGCCCGGCTTTAATGTTGAGATACCCCAGCAGATACAGGATATTTTAACCTATTTTGATGCGGAAACTGCCCAGCATCTGCTCTCGCTTATTCTCTGCCTTATAATTACGCCCATCGTTTTTGCGATCGTGTTCTACATACTCAAGCTTGTCACCGTACTTATATACTGGCTTGTAACGCTTATGTGCGGAATGGTAAGCTTCAAGAAGGGCTTCCTCTCCACCATCGGCGGCGCCCTGGTCGGCGTAGTTCAGGGCTTTGTAATCTCTCTGGCGCTCCTTATCCCAATAGCCGGCTTTACCCAGCTGGCAGGCGAGGCGAGGGCTGCCGTACAGGAATGCGAGGCGCCCGACTACACCAAGGAGCAGGTTGAAGATGTCTTTGCCACCTATCTTGACAGCACGATAAACAACCCGATGCTGAAGCTTATCAACGCCTTGGGCGGAGATGCGATGTTCACAGGCCTCACCACCGCGACCATAAACGACTACACGGTTGATATGGGCGAGGAGGCAAAAGAAATGTTCCTCATCTATGTAGACGGAATTCCGCTTGCCGACCTGGATATGTATCATCCTTCGCCCTGGAGCGAGCATCTTATAAGGGTGACGAGCGATGTCGGTACACAGCACTTCACGGCAACCACATTGTCCGGACTGCTTCGGAGTATTGCGAATGCGGTAAATGGCGGCGCTCTGGTAATCCCGGCCGAGGACCCCTACAAAACGCTTCTATATGATATGGTTGCAACCTTTGAGACAAGCGACAAGGACAATCTGGAGGGCGACCTCGAAACGCTGGTTAATGTCTACCTCATAATGGGCGAATATGACATACTCATTGAGATGGCAGAGGGAACAAGCGACGGTCTTCTTGACAAGATGCTTAAAAAGACAGAGGACGGCAAGATCGTTATTGACATCATAATTGACGAGCTGGAAAAAAATCCTCGCGCCTGCCATATGCTTGACAGCTTTGCCAAGCTTTCCGTCACCGCCCTTTCCCAGTCGGTTGGTCTTGGTGACGACAGCACCGAGCTTTATGAAAATGTAAAGAACGGAGTAAACCAGGTTCTGGAAACAAACAAAGATGACTACGAGACCGAGGAGGAATACAAGGCGGCTCTTGGCGAGAACCTTGACAGCACCCTTAAGGCAAACGGCATTACCCTCGAGGAGGGTGTTCTTAACGAGATGACCGACTATATTGCCGAAAACTACTCGGATAAGGAGGAGATTACAGACGCGGATGTTACCGACGCAATCCTCTCCTACTACTCCGCATACCTGGAGAGCCAGGCTAATGCAGAGGGCGAGGGCGCAGAGGGCTGACCTCTCCTTGCTAAAGCCCACATTTATTTACATAAAAACACGCCTACCCCAAGCATTGTGGGTAGGCGTGTTAAATTTTCCAGCCCTTCAGGGGTTATAGAGTGACCCCTGGCGGTGTCCGTTTTCTCTTAAGCGGGAATTGATTTTATCAATTATTTCGTTCTTCGTACAGCTTGACGAAGGCGCTACCAGAAGCCCCTCGGGACAATCCCCCGTAAGGCGGTGAATTACTATATCGCCCCTCAGCCTTGCTATACATCTTGCGGCAAGGGCGATGTACTCCCCCTCATCAATTGGCGCAAATTCGCCCGAGCGGTACATATCAGCAAGCCGCGTCCCCTCCATAACATAGAGCGAGTGCAGTTTTACTCCCCAGATCGGCGAGCGGTTCAAGAGGTCTACCGTTTGGTCCACCTCTGCCTCCCCCTCCCCGGGCAGCCCGATAATCATATGAGCGACTACGGGTATTCCACGGGAGGCGAGCATCTCCACGGCTGACGAAAAAACGCTTGTCGGGTAGCCCCTGTTTATCATACGCGCGGTTTTATCAGAGGCGCTCTGCAGTCCAAGCTCGACCCATACATCCACTCTTTTTGAATATTCAAGAAGCAGGTCGGCAATTTCCTCATTGATACAATCGGGGCGTGTTCCAACCGCCAAAGCCACTATCCTCTCGTCTATAAGCGCGGTATCGTATCTCTCCCTCAGCACATCGACGGGCGCATAGGTGTTGGTGAAGCTCTGGAAATAGGCTATCGCCCTACCCTTTTCGCCAAGGTGGGACAAGCCCTTTTCCACCTGCTGCCGAATGGACAGTGTTTGGTCAATATGCTCGCCTGCCCCTCTCTCGCCACAGAAGATACAGCCGCCGATGCCGCATTTTCCGTCCCTATTCGGGCAGGTAAAGCCGCCGTCGATGCATATCTTTCTAAGCCTTGAGCCATACTTTTTCCTGAAATATCCGCTTAGATTATTGTAGAGCATATTTCCCCCCTTCTTCTTTCAAGACAACCGATTCAGAGCAAAGCTTCTCCCTCGCCCCAATGCGTATGCTTATACGGCGAAAGAATGCAAGCAAAAAGCTCCGACAAAACAAAAAACAGCGCAAGGCTATCCTTGCATACCCCATTTAACGAAAAGTGGAGCTGCCGATTGCTACAACATCTCCACTTGATTTTATTCGGTTACGCCCGAGGGCGGAAGCTCTTATCTGTTATTTATAAGAGCAGTAAGCTCAACGGGATTAACAATAACACCGTCTCTGTAAACACGCATATTGCCGGAGGCAATCTCGTCGATAAGCACAACCTCGCCATTGTTGTATCCAAACTCAAACTTGATATCCCAAAGGTCAAGTCCGATGGTCTTGAGATCGTCAGCAACGATCTTGGTTATAGCAAGCGTCTGCGCCTTAAGGCTCTCAAACATCTCCGCAGTCATAACCTTGAGAGCAACAAGGCCCTCGCCGGTTACAAGAGGATCGCCCTTTGCGTCATTCTTGAAGGTGCATTCTACATAGCAGCCCTCAAGAGGTGTGCCATCCTTTATGTACTCACCGTATCTGCGAACGAAGCTACCGGTTGCTACAAGACGGCAAATAACCTCAAGGCCGCCACCGCCAAGCTCCTTACCGAAGCATTCTGCGGGAAGAACCTCCATGGTTGCCTCATCCAGGTTTGCGCTGACATAGTGGGTCTTGATGCCAGCCTTCTTAAGAAGCTCGAAGTAATAAACCGAGGTCTCAAGATTTGCTCTACCGATGCCGTCGATGGTCAAACCAACACTGTTTTCACCCGGATCAAACACACCGTCCTTGCCGGTGCAATCGTCCTTGAACTTGAGAAGCACATTGCCGTTCTCAAGCGCGTACACATCCTTGGTCTTGCCTTTGTAAACTAGTTTCATTTCGTCCTCCTATCACAGGTCATAAAAAATTTCTTTTAGAACGGATATATTCTATCACAAAGTTTTCTCTTTGTATACCCTTTTTTAAAAATTTTTTCAATTTTTTTCAAAAGATACTCTGTCCCTTTCGCTTGACATTTCTCCGCCCCGGTGATAGAATATAGAAAAAACCGGAGATAAAAATGTCAATGAAAAATATTGCCCGTCCGCTTATGCTTTTGGCGGCAGCTATGATATGGGGCTTCGCCTTTGTCGCGCAGGATGCGGCAAGCGCCGTCCCCTCCTTTGCCCTCGGCTTTACGCGGAGCATTTTCGCTTTTGCTTTTCTCCTTACCGTCATACCCGTGTCGGATCTTCTCACAAAAAACGGCAGAAGGCTAATCTCACGCAGGGGTATTGATTTTAGCAAAAATGAGCTTATCGGTGGTATAATCACAGGAATTATTCTGGCAGCAGCCTCCGCCCTTCAGCAGATTGGAATAAGCGCAGGAACAGACGGCGGAAAGGCGGGCTTTATCACCGCCCTCTACGTGGTGCTTGTGCCAATTTATTCGCTCCTTCTGAAAAAGAAAACCCGTCTTAATGTTTGGATAAGCATACTGATTGCCGCCGTAGGCTTCTACCTGCTTTGTATAAAGGATAATTTCTCCGTTGCCCCCTCTGACCTGATAGTTATGGGAGGATCTATTATCTTCCCCATACATATTCTTGCAATCGACCGCTTCTCGCCGAAATGCGACGGAATTCGTATGTCCGCCGTCCAGTTTTTAACCTGCTCGGTAGTAAACCTTATCATCTCGCTGACAGTGGAGATGCCCCTTGATATAGGCCCGATATTCACCCATCTTCCTTCGCTTATCTATCTTGGCATTATGTCAAGCGGAGTTGCCTATACCCTGCAGATCGTGGGACAGAAGAATGTCAACCCGACAGTCGCGTCCATTATCCTCTCGCTGGAGTCGGTCTTTGCGGTAATCGGCACCGCCCTATTCCTCGGACAGACTCTCACCACACGGGAATATATCGGCTGTGCGGTGGTGCTTGTGGCGGTAATTCTCTCGCAGATTGATTTTTCAAAGCTAAAAAAGGATAGCGCCACGAGCGGCACCGAGCCACCGCAAAGCGAAGGATAGCATCGCATTCCACAATAAAATGCAAACAATTGTTATTACAAAAACACGCCCCACGGCACCGTAAAAACGGAAAAGCCGTGGGGCGTGTTAATTTTCGTCCAAGGTTGATGGCAAGACCAAACTGAAAATTGTGCTCCTAGAACTACCGTCACAATGCAACGACCGTCCAACTGGATATTTCCGGCGCATATAATTAATCGTCTTGTCCCTTTATGCAGTCTAAAAAGAATAACCCCGAAGAAGGAATAAAAAACCCTTCTTTAAAATCAGATAATTCGAAAACAATGCTTTCAAGTTCTCCTGCCTCGGTCAGATACGGAAAAACTGAACATTCAAAACGGACAAGTGCAGAATCTACCTCTTGTAAAACATTGTCAATTTCCAACACCTTTCCTTGTTTAAGCATTTCTCGAACATAAGATAGCGTTACTTCGGATCCATCGTATTTTACTATTCCATCCCTTGGATATCTGTGAAAATAGTAAAAACGCAAATCATCCTTGCATAAACGAAAATCAACGTCAACATAACTATATGCATCCTCGTATCGTGCTTCACAAATACTTAATCGGAAAATACCACCACTGTATGTAACGTCCTTTATGACTGTATCATGAAAATGGCAATCACATATCCTCTCGATTCTCATTCAAATATTCTCCTTTACAGAATATTTTATTTAAATTTTAACATAAGTTTTTTGATATATCAATATGCTTCCAGCAATTATATTGTACTTTTTAAATACAATCCACCATCTTTTGTACAATTTTCACAAAAAGTAGACCGCTAAACTAGTGTGATGGTGATGCTTAAAGCTGCATAATTAATCCGTTTGTAAAGCTTTAATCATATGATTAGACAATAACCTCATTGCTCTTCCTGTATTACCGTCCTTGCTCTTAATTTTAATCAACCTAATAACAATCCCCCCGTAAAACGGGGGGTATTTCAGTTTCGGGCATAGCCCTAATACTACTGGCCACGCACAAGTGCGTCTTGTATTGGCCTGCCAGCCACGCAATTGTTACTTACTACCCATAAATGGGTCCCGTGGGTCGAACATCGCTAATTGATCGCTTTCTCGATCTCTTTTCAGTTGGTCGGCTATATACTCTTGTATTGCCTTTGTGTTCTTCCCCACGGTATCAACGTAATATCCCTTACACCAAAATTCGCGGTTTCGGTATGCAAACTTCATGTTTCCATACTTTTGGAATATTATGAGTGCACTCTTTCCTTTGAGATATCCCATAAATCCCGAAACGCTCATTTTGGGCGGGATGCTAACCAACAGGTGAATGTGGTCGGGACACACCTCTCCTTCAATTATCTCTACTCCCTTCCATTGGCAGAGTTGTCTAAGAATTTCTCTTATCTCTACCCGCTTTTCTTCGTAAAATACTTTTCGCCTGTATTTTGGCGCAAATACAATGTGATACTTGCAATTCCAGCTTGTATGTGCTAAACTATTATTGTCTATGTTTGTGGTACTCATAGATAAATCCTCCAAATATGTTTTTTAGTCTTGACTGGCAGGTCTTT
>JAFTRB010000129.1 GCA_017462445.1 Clostridia bacterium | reverse complement strand
TTGTTGCCGTAGTAGGTAATTGCAGTACCTGCAGGATAGTATACGGTCTCATACTCGGAGTAGATATCGTCATTGATATCACCGTAGCACCAGTATACGGAGGTTGCAAAATCATATACATTCTCTTCGGTTAGCTTGGTTGTGGTAACGATCTCGCCATCAACCTCGAAAGCGATAGGAGCATAGATGATAGCCATCTCGCCCTCAACCTCTGTCTCCACGGGAGCGCCTGCGAAGATCTCGTATGCGCCAATATTGTTGGTGTCAACAATTGCGCTTGCGCCGATGGTTACAGGATACTCAAAGTCTGCCTTGAAGGCAACATTGTAGGGAGTCTCGCCCTCAACAGAGAGAGCCTCGGATGCTACGATAGAGTTACCGTAAGGAGCCTTGTCAATTGTGATGATACCGGGAAGCTGCTCATTGCCCTTGTACTGGTTTCCGGACCAGCCCGCAAGAGACTCTGCCGCAACAGCAGCATCAAAAGTAGCCTTCTCGCCATTACCGTACAGTCTTACATCCAGGTTATTAAGAAGAACAGACTCATTGTCCTTAATCTGGTTGCCGTTGCCACCAAGGTTGAAGCGGATAGAGTCAAATCTGAGTCTGCCGCCAAGATAGTTACCGGCGTCGGTTCTGTATGCATGGCCGAATGCGGCATTTGCAAGCTCGCCATCAATGAAGAGGTACATAACATTGTTAGCCATATCACCGATTGCGGTTACATGAGTCCACTGATTGGAGGGAGCAAGGAAGTCCTTGAAGTATATGTTCATGCCGTCGGGATACTTGCCGCCGATAGTAGAGCCATTCTCATCCAGATTACGGATCGTGGGGTTTATGGACATATTGATATACTCACCCTCGGTAGCAATATCAAAGTCGACTACATAGTAACCGTTTAAGGAAAGCTCCTTTCCAACGGATATGCCATAGAAGGGGTTCTGACCTACGATCGTGAAGTCCATAGTAGGAGAAACCTTGAGATAGGAGTCACCACCGGTAGTGGGAAGAACCTCCCAGTCCTCAAGAAGCTCGGTAGCGACGCCATCGATTGTGGGACTCCAGTTAGCAACACCGCCGGCTACCACGGAGCTGCCTGCAAGAATTGCGCTTCCTGCGCCGGTAGCATCGGCTGTTCCGTATGCAGGAATGTAAGGAATGGTAGCGGTGATAATATTTTCTACAGATGTATCAAAGGTTGCGCCCTCGCCTGCTACAAAGTTAGTAACAAGACCGTTGGTGTTGATAACCGCGTTACCGTTTACAGTAACCTCTGTGTAGAAGTTCTTCTTAATCTCAACATTTACAACATCCTCGCCGACAAGCGCTGTTGCAAGGTCGGCGGTATTGTATACATCAACGCCGTTTACGGTTGCAAGAACGGGGAACGCGGGGGTCTCGTAGGTGCCGTATACACCCTTATCCCAGGAGGTAATATCCTCTTTACCTGCAAGAGTGGTGAGATTGCCAAGATCTGCGCCCTTCATAACTCTGAGATACATATTTTCATATGCCATGGGCATATTGGAGTTACCCATAATACGTAGGGTATCAAGCACTACCCTCTGACCGTTTTTGAAGTGAGTGTAGCCCGTGCTATTGAAGAAGAAGTTTTCTGCTGTAGCGACGAGCTTGCCGTCGATGTAGAAGTAGCACTTGTTCTCGTTTGCCACAGCAACCAAGGTCACATGACCGAAGCCGTCATTGGGAAGCTTGGAGAATACAGCAGCGCCCATATCATACTGAGTAGACCACTGAGTAGTTGTAGTTGCATCATTGTTGTCAGTCTCTCTTGCTACGATATACGACATAAGGGGTTGAACAGTCCCAAGCCTTGCAGCATCGAAGTCAAAAACTACATAGTAGCCGTCCGCTGCATTCTCGGAATAATAAACACCCTTGGTGTTGCTACCCTTACCGAGAGTTATGTCGATATAGGAGTTCTGGTTACCAAGAACGCCGTGGGGCTGGATCATACCGAAGGTATTCTTGTCAGCGGTATTAAGAGCGGTATACGCAACAAGGTATGCCTCCTGAACAACTTCTTTGTAAGTATAAGGAGCGTTGAAGCCAACAAAGTTCATACCGCTACCCGTGCTTGTAAGGCAGTTATCCTCAGCGTCATATCTTACTGCCGAAACAAAAGCGGAAGACGTAACCTTCTCGGTATCCTTCTGGGTACCGCCATAGGGAGCATCGAAGATGTAAATATTGCCCTCGTTAGAAGACTTTACACCGCTTCCTGCCTTGACGATAGCGTTGACGCCGTTGGTATTAACGGTTGCATCACAGTTAACCGCGATAACCGCGTTAGCATCACGAAGAAGCTCAACCTCGACGGGAACAGTAGACTCGGCAAGAAGCTTGTTAAGCTTTGCGGCGGAGTCATACTCTACGCCGTTTGCGATTGCAAGGGGAATGGTGTCGCGAAGGGTGTAGGGCTGAGCCTGTGCAAAGTTGTCAAGGTTCTCAGCACCAAGAGTGTATGTACCAAGGTCTGCAGTAGTGATAACATTGCTGAACACATTGTCTACCGCAAAGCTCTGACCGTGCTCCAAGGTAGCATTATTGAACTGCCATCTCATACCGTAGTAGGTGTAATGATGATCTGAAACAACACCGGTCTGTGCGTTGGTGGTCTGATGCTGAATATCAAGACCGTTTCTAACGCCCTTTGCAGTGCTATGGATAAGCTCGCCGTTCATATACCAGTAAACGATATCGTTGTTTACATCGCCGAGCACGGTAAGATGGAACCACTCGCCGATGGGGAACTTAGCGGCAAGATTTCTGTCCTGCGCGGAGCCAAGAGAGGTGCCGGCATAGGGGTTATCACCTGTAGCGTCACGCATATTAAGGTTGACATAAAGGCCGCTGTACATAGCATCCTCGAAGTACATGTCGGACTCGTAAACGATAATGTCGTCAGCCTTAAGAGCGTGGCCGAAGTGAGCTACCCCGTCAGTAGTCTCTTTGATGTATAAGTTCGTATGCGCGTGACCGTCACTGGTAACGGAAACAGCATTGCCGTCATTCTCCATTCTGGAAAGCCAATAAGTGTCATCGTTTCCAGCCTCGGTTACAATGTAATTCTTGAGCATATATTTGTCAGCTTTGTTGAAATCGTCCAACTGAACAAATAAATTGCCCTCTGCTGTGGAGGCAGTAGCTGCTACTCTGTCGCCGGGAACAGCAAGCGTTCTGCCTGGGGTAAATTCGGCGCCGGTGGTCTCTGCGCTGGTAGCGAATACAAGAGTACCACAAAGAAGCGCGAACACCAGAACCGCACAAATGATTTTGCGAAGGTTGTTCATAAAAACATTCTCCTTTTCTTTATTTTGAAATTCAAAGATTTCATATTCTTATTTTACCACCATAGCGCTTGTAAATCAATTCTTCATTTGGACGAAAAAAGAGCAGTTTTTTTGTATAATATAAACAAAACCGAAAGTAATGAGAATAAAAAACGAAAAGTTTTGTCCTCTCTCTGCAAGCCCAGCCCACCAAGAGCAAGCGACCATTGTAGGGACCGGCGTCTCGACGGTCCGTGTGGGATAACCCGGAAAGTATAGTGGTCAGTGGCTAGTGGTCGGTGGGCAGTAGGCAGTAGGTAGTGGGCTGTGGGCTGGGCTTGCAGAGAGGGTACAAGGCTTTTCGCGCTCTCCTTCCGTCACTCGCAGGCTCGTGCCACCTCCCTCCCGAAGGGAGGCTTTCTTGCGTGTCATCCTGAGCGAAACGGAGTGGAGTCGAAGGATCTCTTGAACAAGGCAGGAAGTCCCCTCTCTGTGTCATCCTGAGCGTAGTCGAAGGATCTCTTTCTTTTGTAGCGAAAAGTAACAAAAGGATAGGTTGGTTATAATCTCTTACTAGATCCCTTCGTCACTTCGTTCCTCGGCTTTGCTCCGCCTGCGCTACGCAAAGCTTCGACTCGCATTCGCTCGCTCAGGATGACACGGCTGGGCTTGCTCTGTGGGTTATCCCACCTTAATGACACCTCATCCACCGCTCTGCGGTCCCCCTTCTCCCGCTGGAGAAGGCTGAAGAGAGCAAGCCCAGCCCACTGACCACTAACCACTGACCACTAACCACTAGCCACTAAATTTTTCCGCCTTCATTTTTTCTCCCAACCTATTGACATTTTTCTCCCACCGTGTTATAATAAGTGGAAAAATAAATCTTTAATTCGGTACAGAGATGCCGACAAGGTTTTTCATATATCGGGCGCCCGACGGTTTTTGTCGGGGGCAGGCTCGTTATGTGATCCCGTCGGTATGGGGTCACTTTTTTTATCGGATGCGAAAGGAGTATGACAATGAAGGTTCTTTTCAAGGCTGCCAAGGTTTTCACAGACGGCGATATGTTTATAAGTGATATGCTTTTTGACGGCGCTACTCTTTCCACTTTTTCGGGTGATATGGATGTCACCCTTTATCCTGTTTTTCATAATACCGTTATTCTTCCCGGCTTCTGTGATGTTCACGTACATTTCAGAGAGCCGGGCTTTTCTTATAAGGAGACGATGGAGAGCGGCTCCTCCGCCTCCGCCCACGGTGGCTACACTGCGGTCTGCACGATGCCAAACCTCAATCCCTGCCCGGACACACCGGAGCATCTTGAGCAGCAGCTGACCGCCATAAGGCGAGGGGCTTCCATTGCGGTCTACCCCTACGGCTGTATTACCAAGCTTCAGGCGGGCTTGGAGCTGGCTGACATGGAGGGAATGGCCGACAAGGTTATCGCCTTCTCCGACGATGGCAAGGGCGTTCAGGACGAGGATATGATGAAAGCGGCGATGGTCAAGGCTAAAAGCCTTGGCAAAATGATAGTCGCCCACTGCGAGGACAACTCCCTGCTCCGCGGCGGATATATCCATGATGGCGAGTATGCAAGACTGCACGGCCACCGCGGAATCTGCTCCGAGAGCGAATGGGGACAGATTGCAAGAGATCTTAAGCTTGCACAGGAGACAGGCTGCGCCTACCACGTATGCCATATATCAACCGCCGAGAGCGTTGAAATTATCCGCGAGGCGCAGAAGCGAGGGGTAAACGTCACCTGCGAGACTGCTCCCCACTACCTCACGCTCACCGATATGGATCTCGAGGAGGACGGCAGGTTCAAGATGAATCCTCCGCTCCGCTCGGAGAGAGACAGGCTGGCGCTTATCGAGGGCATCAAGGACGGCACGATTGGCATGATCGCCACCGACCACGCGCCCCACAGCCACGAGGAGAAGTCCCGAGGACTGGAGAAAAGCATGATGGGCGTTGTCGGCATTGAGACCGCCTTCCCTGTTCTCTACACCGAGCTTGTCGAAAAGGGTGTGATCACTCTTGATAGGCTTATCCGCCTGCTCTCTAAAAACCCACGGGAGCGCTTTGGAATTACAAGCGATGCAGGCTTTACAGTATTCGATATCGGCGAGGAATACACCGTCAACCCGGACGAGTTTCTCTCCAAGGGAAGAGCAACCCCCTACAAGGGCGCTCGCGTCAAGGGCAGATGCCTGGCAACCGTCTACGGCGGCAAGGCCGTGTATCTCGATTCCCGACTTTACAACAGTTAATGATTTAGGAGGAATATAAAAATGGCAAAGAGAACCGACTTGAAAAGAATTATGATTATTGGCTCCGGCCCGATAATCATCGGTCAGGCAGCTGAGTTTGACTATGCCGGCACACAGGCGTGTCTTGCTCTTAAGGAGGAGGGCTATGAGGTCATCCTTGTAAACTCCAATCCTGCGACGATTATGACCGATACGACCATAGCGGACAAGGTTTATATGGAGCCGCTTACCCTGGAATATGTAGCAAAGATCATCCGCTATGAAAGGCCCGACGCAATAGTTCCCGGAATTGGCGGACAGACCGGTCTTAATATGGCTATGCTCCTTGAGAAAAAGGGCATACTTAAGGAAAACGGCGTGGAGCTGCTTGGCACCTCCAGCATGAGCATAGAGAGAGCCGAGGACCGCGAGCTGTTCAAGGAGCTTTGCGAGTCCATTGGCGAGCCTGTTATCCCCTCCGATATTGCAAACACCCTGGAGGACGCGGTTGCCGCGGCAGAGAAGATCGGCTATCCTGTTGTTCTCCGCCCTGCCTTCACCCTCGGCGGAACGGGCGGCGGATTTGCATACAACCGCGAGGAGCTTCTGGCGGTTGCAAACGATGCTCTCACCGCATCCCCTGTTCACCAGGTTCTGGTTGAGAAGAGCGTAAAGGGCTTCAAGGAAATTGAGTTTGAGGTTATGCGCGACTCGGCAGACAACGCAATCACCATCTGCGGTATGGAAAACATCGACCCCGTCGGCGTTCACACCGGTGACAGTATGGTCGTCGCGCCCATTCTCACCCTTAACGACCACGATCTGAAGATGCTGAACGACTCGGCAATCAAGCTAATAAAGGAGCTTAAGATTGAGGGTGGCTGTAATGTACAGTTCGCTCTTAACCCGAATTCCTCCGAGTATTACCTCATAGAGGTAAATCCCAGAGTTTCCCGCCCCTCCGCCCTCGCCTCCAAGGCCAGCGGATACCCGATTGCCCGCGTAACAGCCAAGATTGCCGTTGGTATGTTGCTTGAGGAAATCGCTATAGCTAATACAAACGCGGCATTCGAGCCTCAGCTTGACTACGTTGTTGCAAAGCTGCCTCGTTTCCCGTTTGATAAATTCACAACCGTTCCCAACCTCCTTGGCACTCAGATGAAGGCCACCGGTGAGGTTATGGGTATCGGTTCTAACCTCGAGGAGTGCCTTTTGAAGTCTGTTCGCTCTCTCGAAACCGGTGTTTGCCACTTCCATCTACCGATGTTTGACGATATGAACACCGATGAGATATTTGAGTATATCTCCGACTTCCGTTCGGACAATATCTTCGGCGTAACCGAACTGCTCCGTCGCGGCATCAGCATTGAAAAGATTTACGAGGTTACCAAGATTACCCCCTATTTCCTTGAATCTTTCAAGAGAATAGTTGATATGGAAACCAAACTTGTTCAGAACGTTGGCGACGTTGCTACTCTTCTTGAGTCCAAGAAGATGGGCTTTGGCGATAAGTTTATTGCCCAGCTATGGAAAATGCGTGAAATTGATATTTTTGCTCTCCGCAAGAAGAACAATACTCATCGCCCCGACATAGACAATGATCTTGCAGAACGT
>JAFTRB010000128.1 GCA_017462445.1 Clostridia bacterium | reverse complement strand
TCTGATGGGTCCTTCCCGTGTGGAGCCTTATATCACAAATCGCGCGTCCGTTGCTCAAAACCTCTCGCACCTTGTATTCGGTGATGGCCCTTTTTCCACTCTCTGTAACGATGCGCTTTATGCTTCCCTCGCATTCACGGTCTATCGGCGCGTCGATTATCCCCTAGCTCTCTATCGGCGCACAGGATAGAATAGCCGGGTAGTATTTTTGAAATCCGCCACGTTTCATTTCATCAGAAAGAATCCCTGCGGAATATTGGCTCTTTGCTATAATAACTATCCCCGAGGTGTCACTGTCAAGCCTGTTTATCGCCCTGAAAACAAACGGCTCTCCGAGATATGCCGCAACTACGCTGGCAAGAGTTGTAAGATGGTTTCCTCGAGAGGGATGAACCGGCATATTGGTGGGCTTGTCCACTGCCAAAAAATACTCATCCTCGTAAATGACGGCGAGCGGCGCGCTTATCGGCTCGACAAATTCGCTCTTCTCCGAGGGTAAAACAACTGTGATTTCATCACCCGAATGCACGGTAGCGCGCATAGTAACGGCGGTGCCGTTTATAAGAACACCGCCGAACTTTACCTTCGTTATCAGAGTGCTCGAAAGAGCAAGCTCACGCTTCAGAATATCCTTGATACAAGCCCCTTCGTGCACCTTCTCTGCAACAAATGAGAGCTTACTTACTCCGTCCTCAACGACGGGGTGTACGTTAATAGGTCTGGCCATTAGAGCCGTTTCCACCGATGATATAAGGGGGCAGAACTATCGGGCTTGTGGTTATTACGTCCTCTTTTTCTATTTCAAGAACGTCAGCCTTGGGTGCAGAATATGTATTTTTTTCCATTTCTCATCCTCTTTTGATAATTTTATACTTACGACACTATTATATATAAAAAGGGGAGATTTGTCAACAAAATCTTTTTAAAGCTATTGACATTGGGTGTAGTATATGATAAAATACATCTATCAGATAGAGGCGCACTGCACGAATAGTACCGTACACGAATGGCTCCAAGGCCGTGCGGAAAAGGCGTGGGTGCCGAAGTTAGCGCGTTGGAAGGCGCTTGCTGGCAGTTCGGAGAACATCCGCCCTGTTGTCGCAGAAATGCGGAGAGCTATCAGGAATCAAAACGCTGCTTTGGTTTGGGATAGCTTTACGGCTATCTTTTTTTATTGAATTTTAAAGATAAAGGAGCAGTTATGAAAAATACAATATTTACAGGCGTGGCGACAGCCATTGTAACACCGCTTACAAGGGATGGCATAGATTATAAAAAATTCGGAGAGCTTATAGATTGGCAGATCGCCGAGGGGGTCGACGCGATAGTTGCGGTCGGCACAACCGGAGAGGGCTCCACCCTCACCGATAAGGAGCACAGGGAGGCCATAAAATTCTGTGTTGACAAGGTTGAAGGCAGGGTGCCCGTTATCGCAGGTACAGGTTCAAACGATACTGCCTACGCGATAGAGCTCACAAAATTTGCTTGCGAGTGCGGGGCAGATGCAATGCTGCTTGTAACTCCTTATTATAACAAGGCTACGCAAAGAGGACTTATCGAGTCCTTCCGCGCGATAGCAGATGCCTCAACTAAGCCCTGCATACTTTATAACGTGCCAAGCCGCACAGGCTGCAATCTGACACCTGCATCGGCGGCCGCCCTTGCAGAGCATCCCAACATAGTAGCTATAAAGGAAGCATCGGGCAATATATCGCAGATAGCCGAGCTTGCGCGTCTTGTAGGAGATAAGATGGACATCTACTCGGGCAACGACGACCAGATAGTACCCATTCTCTCTCTTGGGGGTAAGGGTGTTATATCGGTGCTTTCAAATATTATGCCGAGGGCAACGCACAGGATGTGTGAGTGCTTCTTTAACGGAGATATTAAGGGCTCCCTTGAGCTTCAGCTCGAGCTTCTTCCGCTTATTAACGCGCTGTTTTGCGAGGTCAATCCCATTCCCGTAAAGGCTGCTGTGAGCGCTATGGGCTTTTGCGAGAATTACGTGCGCCTGCCCCTCACCACCATGGAGCCCGAGCACGAGGCCGTAATGCTTCAGCTTATGAAGGAACAAAATCTTATTTAAGGAATATTTTATGAATATACTGCTTAACGGAATATGCGGACATATGGGAGCAGAGGTCGCCGCCCTCGCTGAGACAGGGGTGCGCGGATGCGTGCTTGCAGCAGGCATCGACCCTAATGCAAGTGGAGATTACCCCGTACCCGTGTATCGTAATTTTGATGAAATAACCTCGCTTTCGGGGATAGATTGCATTATAGATTTTTCGCATCACTCGTGCGCACCGCAGCTACTTGAGCTTGCGGTAAGGGGCGTAATTCACGCTGTTGTTGCTACAACGGGACAAACAGAGGAGGAGCTTGCTGCTATATATTCTGCGGCGGCGCACATTCCCGTATTCTTTTCAGCAAATATGTCGCTCGGTGTTGCCTTGC
>JAFTRB010000127.1 GCA_017462445.1 Clostridia bacterium | reverse complement strand
CATATCAAAAGCCTATGCAATTACCTTCCGGGAGGTAGAAAACAGCCTCCCTTGTGCAAAGGGAGGTGGCACGGCTTGCCGTGACGGAGGGATTGTAGAAGATTAGATTTACGCGAAAACAATCCCTCAGTCGCTTAGCGACAGGGCTCCCTTTACACAAGGGAGCCTTTTGTTTTTGCTAACCTGTTTGTTTGCAAAATAGCCATAAACTTTTGTAGTCCTTAATTTAGTCTTAGCAAGCACTGCTTTTGTAGGCACAAAAGCATATAGTGAAATGTTTTGCTTTTGCAATCAGAGGTCGAGAATGGAAATAGCATCGGAGATGGTCTTTTCAAGCGCCTCTCTGCCGTACTTATCGACCTCCGCCTTGTTCTTTTCGCCGTGGGTGAGACAACCCGCGCCGCCGATACAGCCACCGATGCAAGCCATTCCCTCTATGAAGTTGGCATCAAGAGCATTCTTGCTCTTTCTGAGCAATGCAAGCTTACACTGCTCTATTCCGTCACAGGGGATAGCCTTCAGCTCAAAGTCGGTGATCTCAAGCTCGCGCAACCCCTGAGCTACCGCGTCGGACAGACCGCCAACCCTGGCGAAGATTCTGCCAAAATAGGACGCGTTGTCAAGCACATCCTCCTCAAGGGTCACAATGTCGAAGTCCCTGCTGTCGAAGAGCGCCTGAAGCTCCTCGAAGGTCAAAACCGCATCAACATAGGGCTTGGCGTGCTCAAGCTGGGCCTCCGCCTTCTTTGCGGTACAGGGGCCTATAAATACAACACGGGAGGTAGGATCGATTTTCTTGACATACTTTGCCAAGGCGACCATAGGCGAGGGATTATGCGATACATATTCCACAAGCTTTGGGAAGGCTGTTTGTATGTATCTGACAAAGGCGGGGCAGCAGGAGCTTGTAAGGAAGCCCTTTTCGGCAAGCTCGCGAGTCTCATCAACCGCTACCATATCCGCGCCGAGCGCCGCCTCGATTACCGTGTGGAAGCCGAGCCTCTTAAGTCCGGTTATGACCTGCCCCAGCTTGGCGTAGGAGAACTGGCTGGAGATGGAGGGGGCGACGAGGGCATAGACCTTGTATTTGCTGTTGCCCTCGCTTCTCTTTATCATATCGATGACATTGAGGATGAAGGACTTGTCCATAATGGCGCCGAAGGGACATTGATAGACACAGGCTCCGCATTGGATGCACTTGCCGTTGTCGATGGCGGCGGCATTATCCTCGTTTATTGTTATTGCCTTTACCTTGCAGGCGAGCTGGCAGGGGCGCTTTCTGTCCACGATTGCGGAGTAGGGACAGACCTTGGCGCAGGCGCCGCACTCGACGCACTTGCTCTTGTCGATATGCGCGACATGGTGATGGTCGAAGGAGATTGCTCCGCGCTTGCAGACATCCTCGCACCTGTGGGCAAGACAGCCGCGGCAGGAGTCGGTTACTTCATAGCCGGCAGCCGGACACTCATCGCAGGCAATATCTATTACCTCGATTATATTGGGGTTGGACTTATCTCCACCCATTGCAATTTTAACACGCTCGCCAAGAATGGCGCGCTCCTTGTATACACAGCACCTCATGCTTGGGGTCTTGCCCGGAACGATGATGCTTGGAATGTCAAGCACATGCTCCAGAAGAGAATCTCCCCAGGCAAGCCTGGCAACCTCTCTTAATACCTTGTATTTCAGGTGCTGTACCTTAGTATCAAACTTTCTCATATATTTCTCCTGTCATCAGCCTAGAAGTAACTGACCTTTATTCTCTTGCCCATCTTCTTCAGCGCTTGGGACAGCTCCTCTACAAGATTCATCTTGATGTTGAAGTTTATGGGCAAATCAGGGTTTTGGTGGGCGGGATTTATCGCTCTGCCGACATAGAAGTTTATGTCGGTTGCCTCCTCAAAGAGCAATCTGCTTATCAGGGCGGCACCGTCGTGGTGGAAGTTCCACTCCTCATAGAGCAGGTTGTCGCCAAGATAATCCTTGGCATACTCTACAACGCGATTGACGGTTATTACTCCCTCGGTTACAAGATCCACTCCCTCGATTTCCGCAATCGGAGGAATGCCCGACTTGTCAAAGCTGAGCTTCGCCTTAAGGGGCTTGCCGAGATATTTTGCCGCAATCGAGGATGTGGTGCCACCGCAGATAATATGCTTGCCTGCCTTGGAGAAGAAGAGCGACATCATTCGGTCGCAATCGTCTCTGTTGAAGGGAGGGCCAAATAGGATGTTCATAGGAACTCTTTTTCTTATCCTGACAACACAGGCGGTCGTATCATCTCCCGGCTTGTTTCCGTAAAGACGGTTGCACTCGTCAACAAGCATAGTGGAAAGAGTCTTTGCGGTGTAGCCTGCCGGCGCAAGCGCCTCCAGAAAGCCGATGATATCCTTGCGCTTCCAGCCAAAATTATACGCCGTTCCGATTCCCGCGTGGGGGCATCCGTCGCTCATAGCAACGAATATATCACCGTCCTCAAGCGGTATTATGGAGCGAATGATCTTCTTTCCGCCGATATGCATCTCCTGCTTGGGATAATCGAAGCTTGTGTCCTTGCGCAAAAGTATCATCTCGGGGTTATCGTACTGTATCAGCTCGGCTGTCTGATTATTAATAATTCGTATTATGGTGAAGGTGGAATATGCCACGCCTCTGACCGAGCAGACCGGCAGAGTCTGGGCAATAGTCTCAATACAGTCCTCAAAGGGGACGCCCTCTGCCATCATCGTGGAAATGATCTTCGAGGTGAGGGTGGAAAGAATACTTGCCTTTACTCCGCTCCCAAGACCGTCCGCCAGAACGATAACGGTCGAGCCGTCGCTGTCCTCCACTACATCCACGTGATCACCGCACAGCTCCTCGCCAAAATGATTAATGCTTTTATAGCCGATGTCGGCGCACAGGTCATTCATCGGTAATAGACTCCTTCAGCTTGGAAAGCGCAATCTTTGTCTCGGCGGCAGTCTCGCCAAGAAGAGAGGCTATTTCCTGAACTATGCGCATCTGCTTTTCAACCACCTTGTCGGCTACCTCGATGGTCTGTCGGCTGATGCTCTCCTTTCGCTCGCGCTGAGCCTCCTCCTCGGTGACATCGCGCATAATACCGATAAGCAGATGAGAGTCCGCATCGTATACCACCGTCTGCTCGACATAGCGGTCATACTCGGCAAGATATACTCGCTGATTCTTCACGCTTCTGTGAGTGCGCAGAACCTGCATAAATACGGCAGGATCGAGAATTCTTACAACGCCATCCCCCAAAACATCCGAGGCGGAGCGAAGATTCATAATCCTTCTTGCCGCATCATTTATCTGCTGAACCTCCAGGTTTTCGTTCAAAACGATAAGTCCGTTGGGGGTATTCTTAACCATAGCATCGGAGAAGCTCTCCGCCTTATCCTTCAGATAGGGCAGGCACATAGAGATTTCCGCCTTTCCCTGGCAGATGGCAATTGCCTTTTCGCGGCAGGTGTCATAGCCGCAGGAGCCGCAGTTAAGCTCCTGGCTGGGCTTGAACTTACCCATTGCGCGGAGGACCTCCATAATCTCTGCCTCGGTGGGATAAGCGAGCTTATGCTCAATGCTCGCCATTCCCTTCCTCATTGTTGCGGCAGAGGGCTGCTCCACAGGGAAGTCCTCGTCACCCGCATAGGAGGAAACCGAGATATAATCCTGTACTGCGCCGTGGCGGTGGTACTTCTCCATAACCGGGCCGCCGATGCAGCTGCCAACGCAGGCGCTCATCTCAATAAAGCATTTATGCACGCTACCGTTCTCGATATCCTTAAGGGCGTTAATGCAGTTCGACACACCGTCTATTGCCAGATATGTATAGCCGCCAAGCCCCTGCTCCATAGTCTTAAGCACACCGCCCGCGGTCGGGAAAATCCTTGCACGTGTCTCATTATCGCTGTCCAACTGAGGCTCAAGGCGGATACCCTCCTCGTCGAGCCAGTTTGTAAGCTCCTCGAAGGTCAGCACCGCATCAACGATGCCCTCATAGTATTCAGCTTCATCCTTTTTTGCACCGCAAGGGCCGATAAAGACGGTCTTAGCCTCGGGAATTCTGCGCTTGATATCCTGGCAATGCGCCTGCATAGGAGACATAACATCCGCCAGATATCCAAGACAGGAGGGGAAATATTTTTGAATAAGAAGGTTTACCGAATGGCAGCAGGATGTTATGACAATATCCCTTTTCTCCTCGGTCAGTATTCTCTCATATTCGGTCTTTACCATAGTGGCGCCGATGGCGGTTTCCTCTACATCGGCAAAGCCGAGCTTCTTCAAGGCAGCACGCATAGACTCGATTCCAACACCATCGTAGTTGGCGATGAAGGAGGGGGCGAGGCTGACGATTACGGGGTCGCCCGAGGAGAGAAGAACCTTTACCTTTTCCACCTCGTTTACAATCTCCTTGGCGTTCTGCGGACATACTACGAAGCACTGACCGCAGAGTATGCACTCGTTGCCTATGATGTGCGCCTGATTGCCGGAAAAGCGAATCGCCTTTACAGGACAGTAGCGAATACATTTATAGCAGTTTTTGCAGTTGGATTTTTTAAGCGTGAGAAAATTCGCCATGGGGCTTCCTTTCTCTTATGCGAGTTTTGCGAGAATCTTGTCCTGAAGGAAATCGTTGAAGCCGGCGACGGTGACGCCGGTGTATACGTCGTCGTCAACCTGTACGGTCACGCCGACGCGATTGCACT
>JAFTRB010000126.1 GCA_017462445.1 Clostridia bacterium | reverse complement strand
ACATCATACGCAGCGGCGTAAATGTCATTTATAAGCGAGGTAACATACTTCTCATGCTCAAGACCTGCAAGAAGAACATCCATATGAGAGGTGAAGGTCTTGTCAGGCTTGGCAATAGCCTCCAATGTTACCTTCTGATTCTCGTTTTGCAGATACTGATAGAAGAGCATTGCGTGGTCCCTCTCCTCCTGCGCCTGGATCATATACCAGTTTGCAAAGCCGTCAAGCCCGGCATCCTCAAAGTAGTTGGAAAACTCAAGGTAGAGATATGCGGAGTAGAACTCCTTATTAATCTGAAGGTTAAGTAGCTCGTGAACGCGTGAATCCATTTTAACTGTCTCCTTTTTATGTATTATTGTTGGGTGTTCGTCAATTAAACATCAGCCTTCCACAGTCCGTGGAGATTGCAGTATGCGTAGACCGCGATGGGGTTCTCATCACCGATATCGAACTCTGCCACAGGCGCCTCGCCGGGCTTGAGCGAATAGCGGTGGCCGCCCTTATCCGTCTCAAGATAGATCCAAAGGATGCTATGCTCCTCTGCCATAGGGTGAATAACCGAGCCAACCGTTACCGTGATATGGCTACCCTTTCTATCAACCACGGGAATATGCTTTTCGTGGCTGGCCTCGACCACACCGGGCTCGAGAGCAGTCATGTTCTGACCGCAGCACTTCATAGGAACGCCGGATGCGTTGATAACGCCCACCAGGTTGCCACACTTCTCACAGATATAAAACTTTGCACTCATTGTAAAAACTCCTTGTTTTGTAAATTTTATTGTTTTTGTTCGGCTCATTGCCGTTTTCTGATACCATTATACTCTTCTTTTTTCTCTTTTTCTGTGACTTTGTCACATTCGGGAAAGATATTTTTCAGCAGCCTCGGCCGCCACAGCGCCGTCGGCACAGGCGGTAATTATCTGTCGGAGAGGCTTGGTACGGATATCGCCCGCCGCAAATACACCGGGTACATTCGTCAATGTGTCCTCGTCCGCTATTATATAACCGCTCCCGTCGAGCTCTAGCGCGCCCTGATATATCCCTGTATCGGGAACTCTGCCGACGCTGATAAATAGCCCGTCAATATCAATTTGGCTTACCGAGCCATCGGCAACAGCCTGCACCTTTACTCCCTCAATATGCTCCCCTGCCACAAGCTCCTTTGCCTCATAGCCCAGAAGCTGAATTATATTCTCACTCTCATTAAGAGCCGAGTGATACACTCTTGATGCGCGGAGGCTGTCACGGCGGTGAATGAGATAAACCCTCTCGCAAAGCCTGGAGAGATAAAGGGCGTCCTCGACCGCCGAGTTACCGCCGCCAATGACGGCAACCCTCTTGCCCCTGTAAAACCTGCCGTCACAGTGGGCGCAGTAGTGAACTCCTCTGCCGAGGTATTTATCCTCGCCATCAAGCCCGAGCGAACGCGGATTTGCGCCGCCCGCGATTATCACCGTTCTGGCCTGAAGCTCGCCAATATCGGTAAAGAGCCGCTTGATATCTCCCTCCAGCGAAGCGGAGCTTACCGAGGCATACTCGGTCCCGGCGCCAAATCTCTCCGCCCCCGCCTGCATCCTCTGCCCGAGGGTGAAGCCGTCTATCCCCTCGTCGAAGCCGGGGTAGTTGTCGATTATATCGGTAAGAGCCATCTGCCCGCCAATGCTCATTCTCTCAAGCACCAGGGTGTCAAGCCCTGCCCTTGCCGCATAAAGAGCTGCGGTGTAGCCTGCAGGACCGCCGCCTATTATTATTGTATCGAAAATTTTATTTTGGTTATCCATATCGGCCTCCTTTTTTGCTTTTATTCTACCTCTTTTTCCGCATACTGTCTGTGACAAGGTCACAAAAGGCATAACCTTCTTGACATCAGAAAAAAACAGAGTTATAATAACACTGGTAATATTTTATTTCATCATTATATACAGTGAGGAAAAAATGAACGAGCAGGAAAAAATTGCGCTATTTAAGAAAAGCTTTCCCTTCTGGGATAAAATCAGCGAAACAGACAGGCAGACCTTTCTGCGCTCCTCCTTCGACACGCAATTTGAAAAGGGGACAAATATTCACGATGGCAACGAATGCACGGGCGTTATTCTTATCAATAAAGGAAGCCTGCGCCTCTATATACTCTCCGAGGAGGGGAAGGAGATTACCCTTTACCGCCTCTTCCCGGGAGATATGTGCATATTCTCCGCCTCCTGCGTATTGAGCAGCGTTACCTTCGATGTCTATGTGGATGCGGAGGAGAACAGCGAATGCCTTGTGGTAGGCGGCTGCGCCTACGAGGATCTGTCGAACAGATACAGCGAGGTCAAGATTTTTACTTTGGAGACCGCCCTTTCCCGCTTCTCGGATATTATGTGGGTTATGCAGCAAATTCTCTTTATGAGTATGGACAAGCGCCTTGCCATCTTCCTCCTTGACGAGGTGGCAAAGACAGGCCATGATACAATAAAGCTGACACAGGAGCAGATCGCAAAATATATGGGCTCAGCCCGCGAGGTGGTTTCAAGAATGCTAAAATACTTTGTCTCCGAGGGGCTTGTTTCAACATCAAGAAGCGACGGGATACGAATACTTGACAAGGCCGGGCTAAGAAAGCTCGCAATGTAATCAATTATTTACATATTATTT
>JAFTRB010000125.1 GCA_017462445.1 Clostridia bacterium | reverse complement strand
GCGCCAACCTTGGCGCGCTTGCCCGGGCGTACCAGAGTCTCCCACTCTCCCCCCTCAAGGGCGCGGAGAAGGAGAAGCTCCATGGGCGAGCCGGTCTTTTCGGTTACGCCAAGAAGCCTTGCCGGAATAACCTTGGAGGAATTTACCACAAGCATATCCTCGGGGCGAAGATAGTCTACTATATCCCTGAAAACCTTATGCGTGATTTCACCGCTCTCCCTGTCCAGGATCATAAGGCGGCACATATCCCTCTCTTCGCTCGGAAACTGTGCTATCAGCTCCTCGGGCAAATCGTAATAAAAATCATGGGTGGTGAGCGAGGTTGATATCCTCTCGTTTATTATTATCTGTTCAACTCTTTCCATATAATCCAATCCAAAAATAAAGCTTTATCTACCAAGGAAACATTTGCCCCCCACGAGAATAGAATATATGGGGTATAGTCCTCGGGAACAAATTTATCTAATATATGATTATAACCTAAATCAAAATATTTTGCAATACAAAACACAAAAAAAGAGAGAAGGAGGAAAACTGTCAATTGAAAAAGAGAATATTTGAGGGAGTAGCGACAGCATTGGTAACGCCGCTACATAGAGGGGGCATAGACTACCGGGCGCTGGAAAGACTGATAGAAAGACAGATAGCATCAGGTGTGGCTGCTCTTGTCATTGGCGGAACAACGGGGGAGGCGGCAACGCTTGGAGATGTTGAAAGGCACTGCCTATACAAAAGGGCAAAGGAGATAGCAGACGGAAGGGTAAAAATTATATTTGGAACCGGGGCAAATGACACAAGGCGCGCTATTGCCTATACCAAGGACGCCGAGAACATCGGTTGCGACGGGGCGCTTGTCGTAACACCGTATTACAATAAAGGGACAGAGGAGGGGCTGTACCGCCACTTCCTTGCAATAGCAGGCGCAACCGCTCTGCCGATAATGCTGTATAATGTTCCTCAGCGCACCTCAGTCACACTCGGCAAGCCTCTTTTGGAAAAGCTGGCTAAAACCGAGAACATCGTCGCTATCAAGGAGGCCTCGGATTCCACCGACCGTATGGTAGATTTATCTACACTCAGCGATAATCTGGCTCTCTACTGCGGAAACGACAGTCAAATTTACTCTACCCTTTCGCTCGGTGGGCTTGGAGTTGTCTCTGTTGTATCAAACATTTGCCCCGGCGCCGTGGTAAGATTATGTAAAGAGTTCTTTGCAGGAAGAAGAGAAGAGGCATTGAAAATTCAACACGCCCTCCTACCTGTAATCAAGGCGTTGTTCTTGGAGACCAACCCTGCGCCGGTAAAATATGCTATGTCAAGGCTCGGCCTATGCAAGGGAGAAATGCGTCTGCCAATGTGGTTGCCGAGCGCTGTAACACGCAAAAAAATAGATAAGATGCTTGAAGACACATCGCTGATAAAATAGTTATTGACAACCTTCTTAATTTGTGATATAAGTAAAGTGAAGCAAAGCGCAAAATAGGAGGAAATTATGAAGATTTCGGGCACCCTTTTCACAAAGCCTTATGCTGATAGCTTGTTTGGCGTGCAGAATCAATGCCACTACACTTACCCCAGGGAAATTCTTATTAAAGAAAAAATATTTCCTTATCTTGTATTAGATGGCGGTGCATCTCAGCTCGCCTATGATCGCTTTGGCGGAATAGACGGCGACCACCTTTTGGAGCTTACGATGTCAGGGAAGCTCTTTGACGAATTTAGGAAGGACGGCGTATTTAATTGGGAGACCTCCTTTGCCTACACCAAGGGTACAGAATTCCGTCCAAAATATGAGTGGCAAATCTGGCCGCAGCGACTGTATATGACCGTTCCTGTTGCTCACGCATTCCTAAAATCAGGTGAAGAAAAATATGCCAAAGCCTGGCTTACTATTGTAAAGGAATGGGATAAGGCGCACCCCTACCAGCCCTTCGACCCCAACATACACTATCTAAAGACGGATATGGTATGGAGAGATATGCAGGTTGCTTGGCGCACAATGTCCCTGCTACACGGAGTTTTTATGCTTGAGGACGCCCCCTTCACCAAAGAGGATTGGTCCTACCTCTACAGCTTCATTGAGCTGCATGTAAATCACCTTTATGAGGAGGCCTTGGATCGCATTGCGAGAAACCACACTCAGAACCATGTGCTTCAAATAGGTGTTGTTCTCATTATGGCGGCGGCAATGTTCCCCGAATTTAAGAATGCCGGCGAAGTGCTTAAAATAGGCATTGATACAGTTAGAATGAATATGCAGGCAATATATCCCGACGGCGGAAGTAATGAGGATAGCCCAAGCTATAGTCATTTTATATCCCGTCTTTATCTTGAAGCTTATTTATTGCTAAGAAATAATAAGCTCGGTGAAATTGATGGGCTATATGAAAGCATTGTAAAGCAGTATGAATGGATGTACCATATGTCCTCGCCCAAGGGAGAAACATTGCAAATAAGTGACTCATATGTGATGGATACCCTTGCAGACTTAAGGCGGGCAAGAGAGCTTGTTCCCATAGAATTTAATGAGGAAAGACGAAGCATTTTACTTAGCCCAAGCGGTGTAGCCGTCCTTAAAAAGGGAGATATGACGCTGTATGTAGACGCTATGCCCCTTAACCGAGGACACCAGCATATGGGAAGACCTCAGATTATTCTTTATCGGGGCAACAATCCGATAATTATAGATGCCGGTTGCTGTAGCTATGACCGATGGGAGCTATATCTAAGCCTCCGTCTTTCGAAAATGCATAATGTAATATACTCGCCCGAGATTGATTACGAAAGATGCGACTACAATCACTTTATAGACTCCTTCGATCCAAAAGGCGGAAGGATTAGCTTCGTTGGCAACATAGAATGGGAGGGTAAAAAATACACCTGGACAAGGAAAATGACGCTCACGGAGGATAAATTTATCATTGAGGATGAGGTCAACGCAAGCGAGCCCATGAAGCTTGTTAGCAACCTGTTCCTACCAAGAGGGGATATAAATGTGAAGGATACGAGATGTGTAGAGGCACTTACTCACCACTATTTGCTCTCTATCAACTCGCAGATGGATATTTCAACCGAGCTGTGCCCGACAATGGGAAATGACAATAAAATTGATTATTCTATTCGACTTAGCTCGGAGGATTATACCCAAGCCTTCCGCAATACTACTATTCTTAACACCACAGCCACCCGTTCCTACAGTACCAAAGGTCAGCGTTAGTGCATCGAACCAATACATTTTTCCTGCTAACAAAAAGATCAATTCAACAATAGTAATGATGATATAGATCATATATAAAATACGGGCTGTATGCTTCATCTTGGGCACCAGTTTACTTACAGAAGGACCGGGACTTTCTGCCCTCATCAAATTAATGTTGGAGCCGCCACTCAAAGGAATGATC
>JAFTRB010000124.1 GCA_017462445.1 Clostridia bacterium | reverse complement strand
GAGGAGATGCAGAGCGGTGTCAGCGTCAGCGTTGGCGGCGGCGGAAGCGGCACAGGCTACAATGATGCAAAGAATGGAGTTTCCGATTTCGGTATGATTTCCGAGGCCTTCAATCCTTCAAAAGCTGATAACTGCGCCTACTACGAGGTGGCAAAGGACGGTATCGCCGTTATCGTGAATAAGGCAAACACCTTAGACAACATCTCTCTTGAGGATCTCAAAAACATCTACAATGTAGATGCAGGCGACGCGGCTATCAAGACTTGGGCAGGCGTTTCCGAATAATATGAAAAATCTGTTCGGATTTATAAATGCGAGAGAAAAGGTGATGCGCGGAGTATTCCTGTTCTCCGCAGTCTTTTCAATTCTCGCGCTTGCGACTATCACGGTATTCCTCTTTGTCAGCGGAGTTCCGTTTATTGCCAAAACGGGATTTGCTAAGTTTCTGTTCGGTAGTGATTGGGCGCCGATTGCGGATAATCCAAGCTATGGGATATTCCCGATGATCGTGGCTTCGCTCTACGTTACGGCGCTCTCTGTTATCATTGGCATAGGTATTGGTCTTTTTACCGCGATCGCTCTTTATAAATTCTGTCCAAAGAGAATTGTCGCGCCCATAAGACAGATGATCAATTTGCTTGCGGGTATTCCTTCGGTTATCTTTGGTCTGTTTGGTATGACGGTGATCGTACCCTTCGTCAGGGATTACCTTTCTCCGACAGGCGTTGGATACGGTATTCTATCGGCTTCTCTCGTTCTCGGGATCATGATTTTGCCGACCATAGTCAGTGTAAGCCTTGATTCTCTGAACAGTGTTTCAAGCACCTACTATGAGGGGGCGCTTGCGCTCGGCGCGACTAAGGAGCAGGCCACATTCAAAATTATGCTGCCTGCCGCAAAAAGCGGTATTCTTGCAGGCGTTGTTCTCGCCATCGGACGCGCCATTGGTGAAACCATGGCTGTGATCATGGTCATTGGCGGCAGCCCCGAGATGCCCGAAAGTCTATTCCAAAGCGTCAGAACGCTCACGGCAAATATTGCTATGGGCGCTTTGGAGCTGGACGGAGATGCGCTTTCCGCACTGATTGCGACAGGAGTAGTCCTGTTCGTATTCACCTTAATACTCAATGTCAGCTTTTCATTGCTTAAGAAGGATAGCACCGATAAAAAGGAAAGGCGAGGGGTAAGGAAATGAGAAGGCTATATTCTGCACTCAAATATGCTTGCATAACAGCGCTAGCCATATCCTTGAT
The DNA here is from genome assembly GCA_017462445.1 of Clostridia bacterium. The sequence goes on along the minus strand of JAFTRB010000124.1, from coordinate 817 downwards.
CGCTCTTGTAGCCGTCGTTGCATATGTGCTTATAAACGGCGTTGATAAGCTTTCCTTAGATCTTCTTTTTGGAGATTATAAGGAATCACCATCTATTCTCCCTGCTTTTATTGGCACGCTCCAGCTCGTCGGAATAGCTGCAATTATTGCCGTTCCCATCGGTGTGGCGAGCGCTATATTCCTTGTTGAATATACGAACAACAAGGGCAGGTTCGTTAAGACCGTTCAGGTTGCCACCGAAACTCTCGCAGGAATTCCAAGTATCGTTTACGGTCTTTTCGGTTATCTGATATTCGTGGTTGCCTTCGGTTGGGGCTATTCGATGCTTGCAGGCGGTATCACGCTTGCCATTATGATACTGCCAACCATCGTAAGATCCACACAGGAGAGCCTGCTTTCGGTACAGGACGGTCTGCGTGAAGGCGCGTATGCGCTCGGCACAAGCAAGGTCAGAACCATATTCAAGATCGTCCTTCCTTCTGCCGCAGGCGGTATTGTTACGGCAATTATCCTTGCTGTCGGTCGCGTTGTTTCGGAGAGTGCTGTTCTGCTTCTGACTATCAATATGGTTGTCAATAAAGTTCCTGAAAGTCTGATGTCACCGGGCACAAGCCTTGCTCTTGACATTTACTATTTTGCAAGCCACGGCTACCCCGATGAGGCGGCTGCGACGGCTGTCGTGCTTCTTGTTTTTGTTATGCTTCTGAACCTGCTCGCAGACTTTATCGGCAATCTAATTAGAAAATCAACATATGGAGATGCAAAATGAATGAATTTATAGGCAGTATGGACATCACCGCCAAGGACTGTAATCTTT
>JAFTRB010000123.1 GCA_017462445.1 Clostridia bacterium | reverse complement strand
TCGCTTGCGCACATACCCGCATCAGACAAAAACGTAATGTTTGGATCAATGGTATATCCGTTCGCAAGCTTGATCTTCGTAACGACCGAATAGTCCTGACCTACCTCAACCTCCTCGTCAGCTCCGAGAGGCTCGCCACTCTTGTTAAGACCGTGATAGATGGTATAGGTCTTGGCACTATCCGCAGTAATGGCATCTGCAGGCGCGCCGTTTACAGTTGCGGTAGCACCCTGCACTGCCGCATTGTATTCTGCGGTGGTCATACCTGCTTCAAGAGCCACATTGTTTACTCTGATGTGGCTTATAACCGTATCGTTGCCTTTTTCCCTGAAAGTCCATCTGTCAACCACTACGGTATATCCGTCAAACACGGTATCCTGCGTTACCTTTGTGTCTGTGTCGGCAATATACCAGCCGTCAAACACGTAATCGTCGGTATCCGTTCTGTAAAGAGTCGGAAGCGGCATTGAAAGCTTGTTTTCATTTGTAAGCACGATGGGATATTTTCTGTTAAGTCCGGTTTGTTCAAAATATACACCCCAATGCTCATTAATTGCAAAATCCACAGCTTCAGCGCCCCCGGAAGCCAAGACAGTCACCGCGGCCAAGGAGGCAATAAGCGCAAGTAAAAGCAGTATGCCCACGCATCTTATTATGTTCTTTTCTTTCATCTTTTCTCCTTCCCTTCCCCAATAGGCAAGGGTTTTATCTAAATCTTACCTCTTGAAGAGCGCCAAAAGGTCAGCGAAGTTCTTTTTCTTAAACACGAACCATACAAGCGAGAAGCCACCGACACCAAGCACCAGCGCCGAGCCAACCGCTATACCGACAATTGCGCCTGCGCCAAGCCCCCCCTTGCTTATTACGGCGCCGCAGATATCACAGGAGCCGTTGCCGTTTGAGTCGGTATGCGCGCCCACATTTCTTCTTTCACCGCACTCGCAGAGCTTGTAATGCTCCTCCGCTCCCATAACCCACTCGCTGCCAAAGCTATGGGTATGCTCCGGCTCTTCGGGCTTCTCGGGGTTCTCCGGCACCTCGGGAGGCGCTACGGGAATATCCTTCCAGATAGCATAGAGCGTTATATTCTTCGTGGGGAATATAGTCTCGTCGGTAATGATCTCGCCCTCTTGGGTATATGCCCAGCCGAGGAACTCCTTGCCCTCGGGTGCTGTGAAGCCATTTTCGGGGAGAGTATACTCGCCGTACCAATCGACCTCGCTCTCCATTGCGCCTGTGCCACCGTTACCGTTGAATGCAATGGTATAAAGGGGATGAATATGAATATATACGATCGAGGAGAGATTATCCTTTGTAAAATCAACCGCATTCGCCCCGTCTATGCTTGTGGAGGCAATAACGGTGGGCTCTGACGCATATCCGCTTAAATCTGGGAGCGCGGCTACAAGCATTGCCACATTTCCTACAAGAATTACATCAGCATCCTTGAATATCGGGGCAAGCACCGCATTATCCATTATGATGGCGGTAGATGTTCTCTCGCCTCCCAAAGGCCCGGTTGCGGTAATCTCAAGTCTACCGCCCTCTACGGTTACAAGTCCCTGCTCCGAATACAGCCCCATTCCGCCTCCGGGGCCGTCGACCTCGCTTGTACCACCGGTAGCCATAATCTTAACCTTGGAGTCATCAAGCTTTATATTCGCACCGCATATTCCTGCGCAGATCCAGCCGGATGTGTTAATATCAAGCTCGCTTTCCTTAACAAGGATATCGCCACCCTCTACAGGATTGCCGATTGCTGATGCGGTCTCCTTCGCCGCGCGGGCATCAATAGTAAGCCTGCTTTCCTTGATCGTTACATTTCCATAGGAGGCTATACCGCCGGCGGATTCCTCGGTGGCTCTTGCAGATATTTCAAGCTCGCAGCCCGAAAGCTCAACGTCGCCCAAGCCCATAATTCCGTAGGCTATCTCGCCACGGGCGGTTATCTTACCTGTTACGCCCTCCATAATGACCTTGCCCGCTGCGGTAAATATCGCCATAGTCGAGCTGTTTAGATCAAGGGAGGAATTCTTGATATTAATGTTCCCTCCGCCTTCGCCGGCAATAAAGCACATATCCATACAAGTGGACACTACGATCTCGGAGTCCAGGACGGTGATGTCGCCTGCTTCGGTATAAAAGGAATTATATACGCCACCCTCGGGCACCTTCATATTTTCAAGCCTGATATCTCCTGTGGGTACCATTGTCAACCCATAGGCTGCGGAGGCGGTCGCATTCTTCAATGTAGCATCTCCGTTTACTGCGGAAAATCCTCCCATCAGGAACTCATATTCGCCACCGTCAACGAGAATATCACTCATAGCGGTAACGCCACCCCAGCCGTTCACCTTAATGCTTCCCTCTCCAAAGAATTCAAGAGAGCCGTTGGAGAATATGCCGGTTACGACATCATCTATCTCCGGGCCGACATCCAGGTCGATAGTGTTCTCGCCCTTAAGCTCTATCCTCAAGACCTGGGTGGAGCTACTGTAAATTCCAAAGTATAAATCCTCGCCATCTATTTCTGTAATATAAGGGGTTGTTATGCTGGCATTATTCAAGGTAAGAGTTTTTGATTCGGTATCATAGGACACCGTGCCGTCGCCAAGCACATCCGAGGCATTGCTCTCGGTTATTTCAACACCGCCAACAAATATGCTGGAGCCGGGTATGGCCGCCGAGGCAGTAACCGCAAGAGTAACCACTATTGCCAGAGCGAGCAAAAGACAAATAAATATTTTTTTCATAATATCTCCTAATTCACACAAGAGGGATATCCCTCAGGCTATAATTTATATAAAAGCAGAGGTCGGGGACAGGCCCCAACCTCTGTCAGGGCGTTTTGCCCTATATTATTCTTCCGCTATTTTTTTCTTTTTGAAAACAAACCAAAAGAGGCAGAAGCCGCCGCCACCGACAAGCACTACACCTGCCACAACGATTGCCACAATAGCGCCGACGCCAAGTCCGCCTGCCATATTGTAGCCACACTCGTCGCAAAGCTCGTTGCCGTCCTCGTCTATATGCTCGCCCTCGTTCGTCTTGTCTCCGCAATAGCAGAGCTTATAGTGACCGCCTTCGTCAGAAAGCCACTCTACTCCTGCCTCGTGTCCCTTGGCGGGAGCAAGCTCGTTACCGCATACCGTACAGGTCTGTGGGTTGGTACAGTCAGCCTCCTGCCCGGGAGTATGCTCGCCGCTTGCAGGGGTAACGACCTCACCGCAGAGGGTGCAGATCTGGTCCTTGCCACAGGTTGCCGCATCACCGGGGGTGTGATTATCATTTGCCTCGTGGAGGGGATCTCCGCATACCGTACAAATCTGGGGGTTCATACAATTCGCCTCAGGTCCGGGGGTATGCTCTACCTCGCGGAACTTACCGCAGACAGCGCAGAACTCGGTGCAGGGGAACTCATAGAAATGAAGAGGGATCTCCACGCCGTCAACCACGCCAAGGTTTACTCTTTCGTAGCCACAGTCAAGGCATACGCTGTCACAGGGGGTATTGTTGCCACAGTTGTGTCCCATTACCTCGCCCTTGGAGGCCTCGCTTCCGTAATCGGGGCAGTTGGGGCTTATGCAGAGCTTGTAATGCTCAAATTCGTTGAAGCCGTCATAATCAGAGCCGTAGACATGAGTATGCGCCTCGGGGTCCTCCCAAAGGGCGGTGAGCGAAAGGCCCTCGTTGACCTCTATTGTGCCGTATACCGCGCCTGCTATCGTGCCGTCGGTGGACCAGGCAAGGAACTGCATTCCAAGCGCGGGCTCGAACTCACACTCCGGAAGAGTAAACATTCCGTCCTTGACCTTTACCTCATCCATATGGCCGCTTGCGCCCTCGCCTGCGCCAAAGGATACGAAGTAATAGTTGCGCTCGGAGGAATAAAGATATCCGCCAAATACGATCTTGTTTTCATCCGCCTCGATAACGCTTACCTCTACACCGTTGATGAATGCCTTGGTTACGCCGATAGCATAGGTGTAACCCTCCTCGGGTGTAAGAGTCACTGTAAAGTAGTAATTCTTGTCCGCCGCAAAAGTATCGGTGGTTTTAAGAGAATTACCTGCGTCCTCATCGATAAACTCATATTTGCCGACCATGCCGCCGACCACTGTTATCCTGTCTGCGGGGTGGGAGTCCTCGACGGGCTCGGTAACGGTCGCGCTAACCTGTCCGACGATGCCCTTTCCGCACTGATATACCTGGGAAAGCTCGATGCAGTGAGCCTCGGGGCTGTCACCGTGCGCAGTCACCCTACTTGCATTCTCGCCGTTGATTTTTGCACTGATGGAGGATATCGGCGCGAATTCAAATTTGCCCGACTCGCCGTTTATTGCCTTATCCGAGCAGAGAACAATGAACAGCTCGTATTCGTGTCCGTATACAAATACATCGGAGGGAGTCATTACCTTATTATTGTCGGTGACATCCACCCATACGACGCCGTTAGTCTCGTCAATAGCATAGCCCTGACCAAGCGTAAAGTCATAGTCGGGATGCGCGCCATTCGCGGGAGCATCAACTCCGCCTACATTTACCTCGTTAAGCACGCCGCCCGAGCAGGGCGCAAACTCGATGGTTACAAAAGCCAATGTGGGGTCGTGAAGCATCGTCTCAACGCTTACATAGCCGACATCCGAGCTGGCCTCCACCCAATTGCTGAAGCGGTAGATATCGCCCGATTTGATGAAGAAGGACAGGCTATAGCGCACGCCTGCCTCAAATACCGACTCCGCGTTAAGGCTTTCGAGTACCGTGGACCAGCGAACTCCGTCAACAAAGCCGTACTCTGCTCCGCCGCTAACCTCATCGTCGGTTACAAGGGTATAGCTGCCGCCCATTACAGGCGCATTATAGATAGGGTGCTGTCCCTCGGTGGGAGCGGTGACACCGCTGAAGGAAACCGAGCCAAGCTCCTGCGCCTCACAGGAGGTAAAATCAAGATTGAAGGAAACCTTC